>CAZEVL010000031.1:0-18440 GCA_964515795.1 uncultured Clostridia bacterium
TCGCTCTAACCAACTAAGCTACGCCGCCATTTGGTTGCGGGGGCAGGATTCGAACCTGCGGCCTCCGGGTTATGAGCCCGACGAGCTACCTAGCTGCTCTACCCCGCGATATTGCCATCGCCTTTAATTCCGCAACGACTGCGGTATTAAAAACAGCTTGTTAATAATACCAAAAACAATTCGGTTTGTCAACTGTTTTTTAGCGTTTTTTGTAAAAAAAATCAAAAAAATTAAAAAAACTTTTTTGAGCCCGAAAAAGAATTTCGATTTCTTTCCGTTTTTGTTTGCGATAAGGGGGGAAAACACTTTACAAACCCGTTGCTTTTTTATATAATAAATAAGTCAAAATGTCGTATTATGTTCTTTTGTACGCGTACGCGTGTACAATAAGTACATAGAGAAGTACGAGGAGTATTTATGAAAATCTCACAAAACTGGAAAGATTATTCTATCATCGCGACGGGGGACGGGTACAAGCTCGAACGCTGGAAGGACGTATATTTGCTCCGCCCCGATCCGCAGGTGATTTGGGCGGCACAAACCGACTTGTTCGCATATCCGAAGCTGAACGCTTACTATAAACGCAGCGAAAAGGGGGGCGGAGGTTGGAAAATTCTTAAACCGATGCCCGAGGAATGGAACGTTTCGTACGATGCGTTGGATATCCGTTTCAAAATCAAACCCATGGGATTCAAGCATACGGGGCTTTTCCCCGAACAGGCGGTGAATTGGGAATATATGACGGAGCTTATCAAAAACGCAGGTCGTCCCGTTAAAGTGTTGAATCTGTTTGCCTATACGGGCGGTGCGACGGTGGCTTGCGCAAAAGCGGGGGCACAGGTAACGCACGTGGACGCCGCCAAAGGTATGGTGGAACGGGCTGGCGAGAACGCGCGTCTTTCGGGAATCGAAACGGGTATTCGTTACATCATAGACGATTGCTTGAAATTCGTACAAAGAGAAATTCGTCGAGGCAACAAATACGACGCGATCATTATGGATCCTCCGTCTTACGGCAGAGGTCCCAACGGTGAGATGTGGAAGATCGAAAACGATTTATACAAGTTCGTCGAACTTTGTTCGGGCGTACTTTCCGAAGATCCTTTGTTCGTGTTGATTAACAGTTACACGACGGGGTTACAACCGATGGTATTAAAGAATATATTACAGCTCACTTTGAAAAATTTCAGCGGCATGGTAGACGCATACGAAGTGGGTATACAAACGGAAGAGGGGATCTCTCTTCCTTGCGGAGCAGGAGGCATATTTGTCCATGATAGAAAATAACGAACAATTACAGGAAAACGTAACGACGACGGAGAACGGTTATAAACCCGAGTTCTCCATTTTATACGAGGATAATCACATTATCGTCGTTTTGAAGCCCCAGATGGTAGGCTGTTGTCCGGACGAGAGCAAGGACGACAACTTGTTCGATCAAGTAAAAAATTATATTAAAATCGCTTATAATAAGCCCGGTAACGTTTACGTCGGGTTGGTGCATCGTTTGGATCGTCCCACGGGCGGAATTATGGTTTATGCGAAAACGAGCAAGGCAGCCGCACGTTTGACGGCAGGCTTGCAGGCTGGCGAGTTCGAGAAAAAGTATTTGACGGTGCTTTGCGGCGCACCCGATACCGAGCGCGGTATTCTTTCCAA
This sequence comes from uncultured Clostridia bacterium, assembly GCA_964515795.1. Lineage (GTDB taxonomy): Bacteria > Bacillota > Clostridia > Christensenellales > Borkfalkiaceae > Scatosoma. The sequence continues at coordinate 1,660 of CAZEVL010000031.1, forward strand.
CTATTTGCGTAAAAACACCGTAAACAATATGGTATATATTTGTACGCCGACGGAAGACGGCGCGAAGTATGCGGAACTCGATTATAAAGTAATCGAAGACAAGGGAAAATATTCCTTGGTAGAGGTACGTTTGCATACGGGCAGAACACATCAGATTCGCGTTCAAATGGCGGGGATTTCCCATCCGATTTACGGGGATATGCGCTACGGCGGCGCATTGGCGCAGAAAGGGAAATTGGCGTTGTGGGCATATTCTTTGTCTTTCCTGCACCCGATTACGAAAGAGCGGTTGAAGTTTATCGCGCTTCCGCCCGAAACGGAAACGCCGTGGAAAGCGTTCGATTTATCCAAAACCATAGAAATAAAGTAAAATTCTCATAAAAAACGAAAAATGCTTGAAATTTCCTTGAAATGCGTTTGACAAAACGCAAAATAAGGTGTAAAATGATAAAGCACATATTGTAAAAGCAAAAGTTTACGAAAAATTGCGAGGCACTTTTTAATGAAAAGACAGAATAAAAAATTGACAACTCTTATGCTTGCAGGTGCGCTCTGCGCCGCAACCATCGGCGGCTTTGCCTTGACGAAGCCCGTAACGACTTCCGCAGAGGAAGCCACTTACGCATTGGAAGACGTATTTTCTAAAACGGGTACGTCTTTCGTTTTGGAAGACGCGACGACGGCGTTTGAATTTTCGGACGAAGGCAACGTCGGATTAAAGCGCAGTTTGGCTTTCGCTTGGTACGAAGGAAAAAACGACGCGAAATATCTTTCGTTAACGTTTGCGTTCAAAACTTTGGATTTCGAAAGCGTTTCTTTTAAGGTGGATAGCGTTTCCGCTTGGGCTACCGAAGAAGAAAAGGCGACCAATATCGTAAAATTTACGCAAAAGGACGGCGTAGTTTCCGTTTCCGTCAACGACGGGGATAGCGTAAAGACGAATATCGAAGCGGGCAAAGACGTAACGATTGCTTTGCGTGCAGGGGACGAAGACGGCGAATTCGGCGTGAACGTTACGTCGGACGGCAAAACCGTCGACGCAGGTAAATTCGAAAACGTCGGCGCGAATTATTCCACTTTCTCGTACGGGACGATGATTCCTTTGGAAATTACCGCAGATCTTGCGGAGGGTTCGAATACCGAAAAGAAATGGACGTTGCTTTTGAAAGACCTCAACGGACAGAGCTTTGAAAACGCAACGGAAGAGGACGGGAAAATTCGGTTGAAGGATACGGCTGCTCCCGTACTCGTCGTCAACGAAAACATCGGTTCGCTCGCACTCGGTACGGCATTCTCGGTTACTTATGAAAAAATCGACGTGTTGCAATCGAGCAACTATACCGAAACCAAGACGTATTATCAGTACAATCCTACGGATGAAAAAACGGATTACAAAACGCTTTCCTCTTCCGTATATTTCATGGATACCGTATACGAAAAGGACGGAGAAAAAACTACCGTTTACAGAGAAGACGGACGCGAATACGTGTCTATCAAAATTTCGCTCGGCGACAAAACGTTTGCGGACGAAAGCGGCGATTTTGCTAAGAAGGAATACGATTTGTCTTGGTACGCAAACAACGTAGTGACGAAAGACGACGTAGATTATATCGTTTTGGACAGAAACGAAGAAGGCGCAACGTATACGCGTATTGCTTTGGACAACGAAAATAAGAAGAACGTAGCCGACGAGAAGCTTGCGGAAGAAGTAAAAATTTATCAAGGTTTGTTGGACGAGGCGGCAAAAGATGTATACGCGGGCAGCAACTCCTATATCAATTTCCCTTCCGTGGCATGGTTGTTGGACGACAACGACGGTTATCGTAACTTGAAGTTTACGGTAAGTTATAAATCTCCCTCTTCCGACAGCGCGAAAACTTCCTCCGGGCTTGCTTACAACAGCTTAAAGCTTGCCGTAGCGGACGAAGGTATGTATGAATTTAAGATTTTCGCAGTCGATAAGACGGGTAATACGATGAAGTATTATTCGGACGGCGAGTTGGTGGAACTTACCGCATCCAACGTTTGGGATATCGAAGAAATTCCTTCTTTCACGTTTGAGATTAAAAACCATGGTTTGAAAATGAAAGACGAAACGTCTACCGGTGCGTCGGCGAAGAAAGCTACCGAGGACGTCGGCGATACGCACAGCTTTACCGATCTTACGGTAATCGGTGCGACCGATCTCGGCAAAGATTATGCTTTGTACAGAATCGACGAAACGAAAGCGACGCAGCTCGGTTTGACGGAAACCGTTCTTACGGGTATTACGTACGAAGCGATTCGCAAGGCGTTGACGGAAGAGCGTTTCGAGTCCGTCGAAAAGGGAGAATATCTCGGTTTGTATCTCGACGTTTACACGGAATTGCTTGCCGAAAAAATCGGCAACGACGTTTCCGCGGCGGAAGTAAAGGCTTGTTTCGTGGAGATTGCGGAATTCGACGACCGTATCGACGAAGAATTGCACGAAGACGAATGGGCGAAAAATAACAAATACTACTGGACGACCGCTTCTAAGAGCTTTAAGGCGGTGGACGAAGGTAAGTACGTGATTATGACGGATTACTGGGAAAAGGAACTTCCCACGCAACGCGTTTCCGCGTACAAAGTGATTGTCGTAGAATCCGAAGCGGATACCATTAAAGGGGAAGGCAGCAACTGGTTGAAGAACAACGTCGTTTCCGTCGTATTGTTCTCTATCGCAGGCGTTATGTTGATTCTCATCATCGTATTGTTGCTTGTGAAACCTTCCGACGAAACGATGGAAGACGTCGATAAGAAAGCCGCGAAGAAAGCGGAAAAAGAGCAGGCGAAAAAAGCCGAAGCGGAAGAAACGAAAGAAGAGAAATAAGCATAGAGCTTTTATAAACGCAAAGAGGTGACGGAGGTCGCCTCTTTTGTGTTTTTCGTTGTTTTCGAGTATGCAGAAATCGACAAAACGCTATAAAAACGTCGTTTTTCGAGCTTGCGTTTTTTTTCGATTTGTGCTATACTGAGAAAAAAGTAAGTCTTATTATTAGGAAGGCGGAAAAAATGTACAAGAAGTGGAAAATTTTGCAATGCATTCCCGACGATAAGCGGCAAAGGAGCATTTTGACGACTCGTTTTGGGTTGTTCGTCAATATCGCGTACGGTATTTTTTACGGCGTGTTCGGTATACACACGCATTCGTGGTGGTTTCTTACGCTTGCCGCATATTACATATTGCTCAGCGTGATGAAATATGCAATCGTTTTCTACGAACGCAAACATCGCGGCGAAAACGCAGAAAACGAGCGGCGAATCAAGCGTTTCGTGGGCGTACTGCTGTTGGTGCTTACGCTGGATATGATAGGCACGGTGATTTTGAGCGTCGCGCAGGGGCGAGGGACAAAACGACACGAAATCGTAATGATAGCGATCGCCACGTATTCGTTTGCGAAAATAACGTTTGCGATCGTCAACTTCTGCAAGACGCTTAAAGACAAATCCCCGTTGATGGTAACAGTACGTTGTATTTCGTTGGCGAATGCGTTTGTGTCCATTTTTGCGTTGCAGCGTTCGATGTTGGTGACGTTCGACGGGATGTCGGAACAAAACGTACGGCTTATGAATATTTTGACGGGCATCGGCGTGTGCGTCGTTTTGTGGGTGCTCGGTTTGTATTTGTTGCGTAAGGAAAAACGTCTTGACGAGCAACAAATATAGTCCGTTCGGCATATAGTGTAGTATGAGGAATCCTCAAATACGCAAGAAGGAAAAAACACTATGTGTACGATGTATTATTCTACGAACGGTTCGTGCGGTTGCGGCGGTTACGCTTCCTTTTGGAACGGTTCGTTTCAACGCACGTGTCGCGACGGGAACGGAAATATCTACGTAAGAAACGGTTCTTCCTGCGGTTGTAACAACGGTTGCGGCGGACGTTTTATCGGCTGCGGATCGTGTTATCAGTCGCTTTCGACGCTCAGCGGCGACGCGTATTACGAACGGCTTTACGGGTTAAGCGTAGGGTGCGGTTGTAATTGCGGTTGCGGTTCGATTACGTAAATCAGGAAAAAGCGGCGGTGAAAACCGTCGCTTTCGATTTTTTGGACGAGAAATTGCGTATACTTCGTATATGAAGAAGTTGTGCCGACTGTATGCGAAAGGGAAAGAGAAATACGAAGTTTTAACGTCGAAAAAATACACTACGCTTGCAGGCACGCTGGTTTTCTTTTTTATAACGTCGATTATGCCGTTGTCTTTTTGGCTGTCCTTGTTTTTGGCAAAACTACCGGTCGATACTCGCCAAATACTCGATTTGCCCGTGTTCGACTCGGTAAAATCCGTTCTCGTTTACGTGCAAAGCGAGGCGGAAAACGCCACTGCCGGCGTTTCGTTCGTTTTGCTTGTCACTACGTTGTATTCGTCTACCAATTTATTTTATCAAATGCGCCGCAGCGGCGAAATAATTTACGATTATCGTCGTCCGAAACGGGGAATACGGTTACGGCTCGGTGCGCTTGCTTTGACGTTTATCGTATTGGCGACGTTTGCGACGTTTTTGCTGTTGTTCGCTCTGTTTGCTTTTGTGTCGGCGTATATATTGCCGCGCCCGATGGAGCGTGCATTCGACTATCTTCTGCTTTTCGGATTCGCTTTTTTGCTTGTGATGGTATTGAACGTGTACGTTTGTCCGTACAAAGTGCGTTTTCGACGTTTTTTGCTCGGTTCTTGCGTGACGGTTGCCTCGTGGGCGGTTGCGGCAATCGGCTTTTCCGTTTATATAAAAATCGGCAATTCGAGCCGTTTGTACGGCGCGCTCAGCGCGGTGATATTGTTTTTGCTATGGCTCTACGCTTTGATGCTTTGTTTTATAATCGGTGTGATCGTCAACAGCGAGAAGATTGCCGAGAAAACGCATGTTAAGAAAAACAATAAGAAATAATTCGTTCGGGTTTGCACATACTCGTTCTATGAAAGTAAAATTAAAAACTTCTATGTTGGCAGGACTTTGCGCGCTTTTGAGCGTCGGCGGCTCCTTGAAGGATATTTCCAAACCTTACTTGGGGGAATACGAGTGTAAAAGCGCAACGCTCGGCAATCGCGAGTATGCGGACGATTTCGACTTTATCCGCATCGAGCTTCGCGGCGACGAGCGTTTCGTTTTGTCCTATCGGGAGAAAGACGACCGATCGACGCATACGACGGAGGGTATTTACGAGTACGACGAAACAAACGGTACCGTTCTCTTAAAAACGCGGGAGAAAGGGACGATGAAAAGAAGATTTCCTTTGAAAGACGGGGTGCTGCTCGTAACGACGATGCTCGGCGAGAAGCTTTTGACGCTTCGGTTCGAGCAAAAGTGACGGAATAAACGACAAAATGCGATATTTTACTCGGTCGAAAAAATTTTTCGTAAAAAAATGAACGAATGTTCGTAAAATTTGTTGCAAAATGTAAAAAACTGTGATACAATAGAAACACGATGGAAACTGTGTTGACTTCCGATCAGGAAAACGCGAAAAATTTAATAGCGGAATGGTTTCAGAATACGAACGATCGGATTTTCGTGTTGTCGGGATATGCCGGGACGGGAAAGACTTTTTTGATCGATTACGTGGTGCGACGCGTATTACGTTTGGAAATCGGCACGGAGGCGGTGTTTGTATCGCCTACGGGGAAAGCGGCGGCAAACCTCGTTAAAAACGGAACGGTTGCTGGTACGGTACACAGCTTAATTTATATTCGCGACGAGGACGATTTCGACGTGGACGAAAACGGCGAAGTGATCGAACGGACGGAATTATCCTTTGTCAAACGGGAAAAGATCGACGAGAAAATCCGTTTAATCATCGTGGACGAGGCGTCGATGATCAACGAAAGCGTTCTGCGAGATTTACTCAGTTATAACGTAAAATGCCTGTTCAGCGGTGACGGGGCGCAGCTTCCGCCCGTGAACGGTTCGTGTCCGTTGATGCGTTGCCCGAATTACGAAATGACGGAAATCGTGAGACAAGCGGCGGACAATCCGATTATTCGGGTGGCGACGATGGCGCGCGAAGGGAAGACGATTCCGTACGGGAATTACGGGGACAAGGTGTGCGTGGTACGGCGTAACGCATTGTCGGAAAAGGAGCGTAAGCGGTTGTTTTTGAAAGCCGATCAGGTTCTTTGCGGACGTAATAAAACGAGAGATGCGCTCAACGCCGAAATACGGCGGTATAAGGGAATTCCCGAGGAGAATTTGTTGCCCGTCGAAGGCGAAAAGGTGATTTGTACGCTTAACGATTGGGAGAAACCGTTAGACAAACAACGTAAATTTTATCTTGTCAACGGGATTATCGGGATCGCTCGCGACGTCAAGGAGAGTTTTGACGATTTGGCAACGATGCAATTTCAGGCGGATTTTTCGGAGAGCGAGGTGAAAGTACCGTTCGATACGGGTATTTTTACGGGAAAGGCGTATCGACACCGCTACGGAGAGCGTGCGATGACGCTCGTGGACGGGACGGTGGTACACGAAGGGAATTTTGCGTTGTTACATAAGCTCCGCGTAGTTTCGGAAGAGCCGATTTGTCGGTTCGAGTTCGCTTATGCGATAACCTGCCACAAGGCACAGGGTTCGGAGTTCGATTTCGTGATCGTATTCGACGAATCGTGGGCGTTTTCGGAAGAGAGAAATCGTTGGTTGTATACGGCGATCACGCGTGCGAAAGAAAAATTATTGATTATACGTTAGGAGCGGTTATGGCAAAAGAGTTGGAGCGTTACCGAGAAATCGAGCGTTCGTTGATCACGACGTATCGAAAGAGCATTTGGTCGCCGTTTGTGTTGGCGATAAAAAAATATCGTTTGATCGAAGCGGGGGATAAGATTGCCGTTTGCGTTTCTGGCGGAAAAGACAGCATGATTTTGGCGAAGCTCATGCAGGAGCTGCATCGTCACAGCGAAGTCCCGTTCGAGTTGATTTTTTTGTCCATGGATCCGGGGTACAACGAGGAAAATCGTCGAAAAATCCAAGAAAACGCAGAGTTGTTGCGGATACCGCTGACGGTGTTTGAAAGCGGCGTTTTCGAGGCGGCGGAAAACGCCGCTGCGACGTCTCCTTGTTATCTTTGCGCCCGTATGCGTCGAGGACATTTGTATGCGGCGGCAAGGGAGCTCGGGTGCAATAAAATCGCTTTGGGGCATCATAAAAGCGACGTAATCGAAACCACGCTGATGGGTATGCTGTACGGCGGACAGATACAGGGTATGTTGCCGCGGATTAAAAGTAGCAATTTCGAGGGCATGGAGCTGATTCGACCGTTGTATTGCGTTTTGGAACAGGATATTTTGCGTTGGAAAGAGTATAATCGATTGGAATTTATCGCCTGTGCTTGTAAGTTTACGCAAAAATTGACGGGCGGCGACGAAGATACTTTTTCCGCAAGGCGAAAGGTGAAAGAATGGATTGCCGAATTAAAAAAAGAGAATCCGAACGTGGAAAATAATATTTTCCAAAGCATACACAACGTACAGCTCGATACGTTGGCGGAATATAAACAAGACGGCGTAAAACGTTCCTTTCTGGAAAAATTCGACGTCGAAGGTATATGATTCGATTGTTCCGCATACGATAAAGTATGCAGGAAAACAGACAATCGGTATTGATAGAAGAAAGAAAAAACGTTACGATAAACGGTGTGGAAAGCGTTGCCGCGTTTTCCGAAACGAAAATTTTACTTCGGCTTGTTAACGGCGAAAGATGCAGCGTTTCGGGGAGCGGACTGAAAATAACGGGCTTTTCCAAATCGAGCGGTTTGTTTGCGGCGGAGGGAGAAGTGACGGGCGTTTCGTTCGGCGGAAAGGGCGTCGTTTCCAAACTTTTCAAATAATCGTGGATACGAGTAATCAAGCCGCATATTTTTGTTACAGCGTTTTGATCGGCTTTTTCGGGGCGGCGATTTACGAGATTTTTTCTCTGCTCCGTCGGCTATTCGGCTGTAAAAAAGGGAAAAACAAGCCTTTGGAAATCGTTTTGGACGTTTTGTTTTTCGCGAATTTTACTATTTGGTGTATTTTTACATCGTTTTTGCTTCATTTTCCGTCGTTTCGGGTATATATAGGTATAGGATATGCGGCGGGCGGAATAATATATTTTAAGATTTTGCATAAAAGTGTTGCAATTTTCAAAAAAGTATGTTATAATAACTGCGTAAAATCGGTTGTTAAGATAAAAGAAGCAAGAAAAAACTCTTCCAAAGAGGTGGATATAGAATTATGACACAGGAAAAATTGAGAAAAGTTATCACGGCAAGCGTAGTTGCTACAACCTTGTTGCTTGTATTCTTGCTTTCTTATTTGGCTTATCAAGGCATCGTGCTTGCCGTAAAGAAAAAGCGCGTTCGGGAATTGCAACAAGATATCGCGCAATGGGAAGAAGTCATCGCAAAAGACGAGCGCGACTTGGAGTATTACGAATCCGTTTTTTACAAAGATTATGCCGCTTGGGCATTATACGGATATACTCGTCCGTAAGAGGAGAAAAGAAATGAATACATTTGCCGTAATTGACATCGGCTCGAATTCCGTTCGCCTTATGTTTGTGGCGGACGGAAAAATTTTATATAAAGCCATTCGAACGACTCGTTTGGGCGAGGGAATCGCAAAGAGTCCTTTGTTGAAACCGGAAGCGATAGAACGTTCCGCGCGTGCGGTTGCGTCGTTTTACGCTCGCGCAAAGGCGGAAGGTGCGGAAGAAGTGGCGGCATTCGCTACGGCTGCGGTGCGCACGGCGGAGAACGGGCAGGCTTTCGTTGCGCGTGTACGGGAACTTTGCGGTTTGTGCGTTACGGTCGTTTCGGGAGAAACGGAGGCGGAAATCGGTATTTTAGGCGCGCTCGGCAATGCGGACGGCGCGGTGCTGGATATCGGCGGCGCAAGTACGGAACTCGTCGTGAAACGCGGCGGCGCGTTGGTCTATAAAAAGAGCGTCAATATCGGCGTCGTGCGTTTGAAAGATACTTGCGGCAGAGAAGAAGCCGCTTTGCGTGCCGCTTGCGTCAAGGCGATAGAAGTGTTCGGCACGGTTCCCGAAAATATGCGTATTCACGCAATCGGCGGTACGGCGACGACGATTGCCGCACAGGTTTTGGAATTGGAAAAATACGATTCGACCAAAATTACGGGAGCGGAAATTTCTTTGTTGGCGTTGGAACGAAAAACCGAAGAATGGTTGGCGACGTCCGTGGACGAGCTGGCGAAATTGCCCTGTATGCCGGCAGGCAGAGCGGACGTTTTGGCGGGCGGTGCGGTGCTTTTGGCGGAGATTTTGAAAGCGTTCGGGGTGCAGTCGTTCGTTGCCAGCGATAGGGACAATTTGGAGGGCTATGCCGTGAAATGCGGTTTGCTGAAAGAGGTATGAGAAGATTTTGGACGACTGCCTACGCGGTCTTTTGTACGACGGCGTTGTGCGCGAGCTGTCTGCTCGTTTTTTTGTTTGCTTGGAAGGGTGGAATACATACGGCGGTTCGTTGTGTTTGCGGCTTGGCGTACGGCGTGATTGCGGCGCCGATCGTACACGAAGCGGGACACGTGCTGTTCGGTCTGTGGGCGGATATGAAATGCGTATACGTGAAATGTTTTTGTTTTAAGTATTCGATGAAAAACGGAAAAATGCGTTTCTGCTTCGCTTCACCGTTTTCGGCGGATCAAACGCAAATGTTGCCGAAATCGGGCGGAAATATGCAAAAACGCGCAATGCGTTATACGCTCGGAGGAGAAATTTTTAGCGGTGTATTTTTTCTGCTGTTGCTCGTTACGACGATTTTGTGTACGGCATTCTTCGCACCGCCCTACAAAGTGTGGGGAATGCTTCCGTACGTCGGGTATTTGTTCTTTTTGAATTTACCGCCTTTGTGTTATGCGAGCGGAAAAACGGACGTGCTTGTCGCGCTCGGTTTGAAGAAAGACTACGCGGCGGAGCGGACAATGCTTTCCGCGATGGAAATTCAGGGCGGATTATACGAAGGGCGTGCTTTTGCGGAGATTGACGAGAAATTTTATTTCGATTTGCCGCAACTTCCGGAGGACGAGCCTTTGTTTGCCGTAATGTTGGATTTACGGTACCGGTATTTTTTGGAAAAAAACGATTACGACAAAGCGGCGGAAAGCCTGAATCGTTTGGCACAGGCGCAGCCGTATCTTTCGTCGGACGAAACGCAAAGGCTGGCGGCGGAGCTTGTCTATATGCATTCGATCGGCGGAGATATCGAACGCGCGGAAGCGAGCGCAAAGCTTTGCACGGAATATCTCAAAGAAAATACGATGACCGCGAAACGCGTTTTGGCGGCGTACGCCAAGGCGACGGGCAATGCGGAAGGAACGACCGTTTTGTTGAGACAGGCGAGAGAAGCGAGTTCGAAAGAACTTCTTCTCGGACAACGAAAATCGGAAGAAATTTTGCTTGCGCGGTTGGAGGAATAAAAACGCTCGAAACGGAAACGCTAATAACGAAAGAGGATTTTTTATATGAAAGAGGAATCTATACAACCGAATAAACGAAAAGCCGGTATTCTTATGCCAGTTTCCTCCCTACCGTCGGCGGAGGGAATCGGTACGCTCGGCAAAGGCGCATATGCGTTTATCGATTGGTTGGAGTCGGCTGGTATGCGTGTTTGGCAGGTGTTGCCTTTGCTCCCGACCGGGTTCGGCGACAGCCCGTATCAATCTTGCGCGGCGGACGCGCTCAATTATTATTTCATCGATTTGGAAACGCTGCAAAAGGACGGCTTGTTGGCGGCTTCCGCGCTGTCCGAGATTTGTTGGAGCGACGACGAACGACGCGTGGATTACGGAATCTTGTTTGCTCGTAAGGCGGAACTTTTACGCGAAGCTTTTGCGAAATTCGATAAAACGGACGCGGAATGGAGAACTTTTTTAGCCGAGCGGCGTTACGAAGATTTTGCGGTGTTTATGACCTTGAAACGTCGCTTTTCGTATAAGCCGTGGCAAGACTGGGCGGAGCCGTTTCGCACCTATCGCGTCGAAGTCATCGACGAATATATCGAGGAAAATCGCAAAGAGATAGAATTTTGGCAATTTGCGCAATTTTTGTTTTTGCGGCAATGGCACGCGCTGCATGCGTACGCCGAAAGCAAGCACGTGGAGATTTTGGGCGATATGCCCATTTACGTCGCATACGACAGCGTGGAAGTTTGGAAATATCGCGAGGAACTGTTTTTGCTTGACGAAACGGGCGACGTGCGCTTGCGCGCAGGCGTTCCGCCCGATGCGTTTTCCGAGGACGGGCAGTTTTGGGGCAATCCCGTATACGATTGGGAAAAACATAAAAAGAGCGGTTACGCTTGGTGGAAAAAACGTATGGAATACGCTTTGACGTTGTTCGACAGCGTTCGTATCGATCATTTTCGCGCGTTCGACCGATTTTACGCGATTCCCGCCGACGCGGAAAGCGCGAGAGAGGGCGAGTGGTTGGACGGACCGAAGTCCGATTTGTTCGAGGCTCTGCAAACGCACGATATCGTTGCGGAAGATTTGGGGCTGATCGACGACGGCGTACGGGAATTGTTAAAGAAAACGGGTTTTCCGGGAATGAAAGTGTTTGAATTTGCCTTCGACGGCAACCCCGAAAACGAATATTTGCCTTCGTTGTACGAAGAAAATTGCGTGGCGTATACGGGTACGCACGATAACGATACCTTGGCGGCTTTTCTTGAAAAAATGGAAAAACCCGAACGCAAGGAATTTGAAACGGCGTTGGAAGCGGAGTGTCTTGCGGCGGACGTTCCGTATGTGACGGAAACGACGGAGTCGGAATGCGCATCCGTCGTGGAATTGCTGTTTGCGTCCAAGGCAAACGTAGTGATCGTGCCTATGCACGACGTGCTTGCGTACGGGGAGGAGGCTCGTTTGAACGCACCGTCTACGGTTTCCGCGCGAAATTGGACGTTCCGCTTCACGGAAAAAGATTTCAAGCGCCGCAAAGCGGCTTGGCTGAAAGAATTGACGGAAACGTACGATCGATAATACGGAATATAAGAAAAGGAACGTAAAGCGTAACGGCTTTGCGTTTTTTTGCGCTTAGAGAAAGAAAATCCGAAAAAGTTTTTCGTATAAAACCTACGAGAAAGCGAAACACTATAAGAAAGGTCGCTTGTAAAAGGCGAAGGGGGAATTATGAAAAACAAAATCAAACTTTTTGCGAGTTGCGCGGCGGTGTTGACGTGCGTATCGGGAACGGGTTGTTTCATGAGCGAACGCTCGGACGTCGTGAAGCTCACGGTATGGGTTTCGGAGGCGGATAAACCGCTTGCTACGTCCGTCGCGGAGGCGTTCAAAAAACAAAATCCGGAGAAAAATTATGAAATAGTCATCGATATTCAAGGCGAAAACGACGTTGCCACGAGGGTGTTGAACGACGTCGAAAACGCCGCGGACGTGTATTCGTGTTTGAACGACCAGCTCGGGAAACTGATCAACGGCGACGCTTTGGCGAGAATTGCAGGCGAGCGTTTGGAACGGATTAGGGAATGTAATGCGGAGGACGCATTGGACGCTGTGACGATGACGGTAAACGGAACAGACGGCGTGTACGGCATGCCGTATACGGATAACACGTTTTTTCTCTATTACGACAAATCGGTGTTCGACGAGGAAGACGTAACGTCGATAGACGGTATTTTGGAAAAATGCGCAAAGAACAAGCAATTCGCTTTTCCGATGACGGACGGCTGGTATACCGCTGCGTTCTTTTTTGGGAAAAATCTGGGCTACGAAGTGACGTATGACGATCATTTGTCCGAACGGAGCGTTTCCTGTGACTTCGACGGGGAAGTAGGCGTCGCGGTGACGGAGTCGATGTGGTCGCTCGTGAAAGACGAACGCGTAAAAGCGGACGCAAACGATTCCAAGATTACGGCGGGATTTCACGACGGCTCGATTGTGGCGGCTGTTTCGGGCATCTGGAACAGAACGACGATCGAATCGTATTTAGGGGAGAATTTCGCTGCCGCGAAGTTACCGACGTATACCTATAAAAACGGGAATACGGAGGAACAGACGCAACTTGTTTCCTTTGCCGGCTATAAACTGTTGGGCGTGAACAATTATTCCGAGAATAAAACGGACGCTATGGATTTTGCGGAGTTTTATACCAATCGGGAAAATCAGATAAAACGTTTCGAAGCACGCGGTTTCGTGCCGACGGACACGGAGGCTCGCGCGGCGGCAAACGTACAGTCCGACGTTTGCGCGAAAGCGATTACGGAGCAGCTTCGGTTCAGTAAAACGCAAAAGGGCGTTCCTTCCACGCTGTGGCTGCCGATGGAAGGCCTCGGCACGGCGATGGTGACGGGCGCGCAAAGCGGAACGTTCGACGCACGCGCGCAAATTAAGGCTTGCGTGCAATCTATCGTAAAAACGGAAAAATAAACGTAAACGGGAGGGGCGACGTTGGCAGACGGGAAAATACGAAGAGAAAACGGAATAAAGAAGTTTTTTCACGCGGTGAAAAACGGCTCGGTATGGACGTATTGCTCCCTGTTCGTGATGGGGTTCGGGCAAATCGGCAGAGGACAAATCGTCAAAGGATTGCTGTACTTTTTTATACAGGCGGCGTTTACGGCGTATATGTTCTTATTCGGCGGTCGATACGCGGTACGATTGTTTTCAGGGAAGCTCGGGGAAACGCTCTCCGGGGAGCGGTGGAACGAGACTTTGCAGATTTTTGAAAAAGTAAAAGGCGACAACAGCTTTTTGATTCTGCTGTACGGGGTCGTGAGTTGCGTCGTTATCGGACTGTTTTTCGTCGTTTGGGCGATGAACGTAAAAGGCAATCTCGTCAACGATGCGCTTGTGCGTGCTGGGAAACCTTTGCCGAGTTTTCGAGAGGATCTTCGCATGCTTTTTCAAGAACGCTTTTATTTGCCGTTGCTGTTTTTGCCGTTTGCCGGGTTGCTCGTGTTTACGGTGATGCCGCTTGTGTTTATGATTCTCATCGCGTTTACGAATTACGATTACGCGCATTTACCGCCGGGGAAGCTCTTTCAATGGGTCGGTTTGGAAAATTTCCGAACACTGTTTTCGCTTTCGGACGGGTTCGGATTTGCCGCGGTGTTTTTGCGCGTATTGGTATGGACGTTCGTTTGGGCGTTTTTCGCAACGTTCAGCAACTTCTTTTTAGGGATGCTCGTTGCGCTTCTGATCGGGAAAAAAGGACTTCGATTCAAAAAGCTTTTTCGCACGTTGTTCGTGGTGGCGATTGCCGTTCCGCAATTCGTGACGCTGCTTTTGATGCAGAAAATTTTGGACGGTGACGGGATTTTGAATAAAATACTCGGCGTGCGAATTTTGTGGTTGAGCGATCAAAGGCACTTCGCCCTGTTACCGCGGTTGACGATTTTGTTGGTCAATATCTGGATCGGGCTGCCGCATACGCTGTTGCTGTGTTCGGGGATTTTGATGAACGTCCCCGAGTCGTATTACGAGGCGGCAAAGATCGACGGGGCGAGTCCCGTCTGTATTTTTGCGCATATCACGCTTCCGTATATGTTGCATATCACGACGCCGTATTTGATAACGCAGTTCGTGGGGAATATCAATAATTTTAACGTGATATGGCTGCTCACGGGCGGCGGTCCGGTAGACAATCTTTATTACGGGGGCGGAACGCAGGCGCAGTCTACCGATTTGTTGGTGACGTGGTTGTATCGATTGACGGTGGATCAAAACCCGAAATACAACGTGGCGTCTGTAATCGGTATAGTGATTTTTGTAATTTGTGCGACGATGTCGCTCGTTACCTTCAATCGAACGTCCGCGGTAAAAAGCGAGGAGGTGTTTCAATGAAAAGAGGAATGAAACATCGCAAAGCGTTTGAAAACGGAGTCGTTTACGTCGTTTTATCGGTGTCGGGAATCGCTTGGGTTTTGCCGATTGTATATTTGATATATACCGCTTTTCGAGTGACGCCGTCTACGGGGATTATCAATACGCTGCTTCCGCCCGATTTGCAAATGGGCATAGGAAATTTTCGTCGCTTGTTTCAAGAAACGATGTTTTCGAGGTGGTTGACGAATACGTTGCTCGTGGCGGCGTGTTCTTGTCTGTTGACGACGGGATTCATCTTGATGGTGAGTTACGCGCTTTCTCGGTTGCGTTTCAAAATGCGTAAGCCGATTATGAACGTCTTGCTCGTTTTGGGTATGTTCCCGGGATTTATGAGCATGATAGCCGTTTATTTTATTCTGAAAGCGATGGGATTGACGAATTCCCTGACGGCTTTGGTGTTGGTGTATTCGGGGAGTGCGGCGTTGTCGTATTACGTCAGCAAAGGCTTTTTCGATACGATACCGAGGTCGATGGAGGAAGCGGCGATTTTGGACGGCGCGAGCCAGCCCGTCGTATTTTGGAAAATTATGCTTCCGATGGCGAAACCGACGATCGTGTATACGGTGCTGACTTCGTTTATTGCGCCGTGGTGCGATTTCATTTTCGTAAACACCATTATCAGCGATCGGGAAAAGTACACCGTATCGTTGGGTTTGTATAAAATGATCAATGCCGAAAAAAACAGCTTTAACGACAATTTTACCGTATTTTGCGCAGGGGCGTTCGTCGTCGGGTCTATCATCGTGACGCTGTTTATGGGTATGCAACGGTATTACGTGGAAGGGGTGACCGGCGGTGCCGTCAAAGGATAAAAAATTCCCGTTCTCTTGTCGAGGACGGGAAAACGTTTTATTTGCGATTTTTGACAACAAGTCGTTCCAGTAAGGCAACCAATGCGTACATTGCCGCGGCAAGTAGGCAAAGGATGAAAACCGCACTCATTACGAGGTCGAGTTTGAAAACCTGACCGCCGTAGACGATCAAATATCCGATGCCTGCTTTGGAAACGATGTATTCTCCCATAATCGAGCCGATCCATGCCATGCCGACGTTGATTTTCAGCATGGAGATGAAGTGCGGCAGAGAGGACGGAACGACCAGTTTGGCGAGAATTTGCGTCTTTGTCGCGCCCATGGATTTCAGTAGGAGAAGTTTGCTTTCTTCTGTGGCTAAAAATCCGTTGAGCATATTGAGTATCGCCACGATCAATCCGATTAACACGGTCATGAATACGATGGCTTTGCTACCCGTACCGAACCAAATGATGATAAGCGGTCCGAGGGCGATTTTGGGTAAAGCGTTCAAGACGACGAGGTAGGGTTCGGAAACTCGTCGAAAGAGTTCGCTCCACCATAGCAACAAGGCAACGGCGTATCCGACGACGACGGCGAGAAAAAAACCGAGCAGCGTTTCGCCGAGCGTCGTCCGCACGTGCAGGAACAGCGATCCGCTTTTATAAAGTTCCGCAATCGTTTTGCAAATGCGGGAAGGGGAACTGGTAATAAAGGGATTGATCCATGCGAAATAGGCGGACGCTTCCCAGAGGGCGAGCAGGACGAACAGCAGGGTGAGTCGCGCCGCGTTGACAAGTATGTTTTTTTTACGTACGCTGTGCAGATAGGCAAGGTGCGCGGAGGAATACGATTTTTCGTTTTTCATACGTTCAACTCCTTCCAGAGCAATTCGAACCACTTGGAGAAGTCTTTGTTTTCTCGGCGTTTCAACGGCTCCGATTCGGCAAAAGAGATATCGTGCTTTGCGATCACGGTGGCAGGGCGACGGGATAAGACGAAGATTTTGTCCGCTACGGAAACGGCTTCGCTGATGTCGTGCGTGATGAGCAGCGCGGTTTTCTTTTCGTTGCGTATAATTTTGTAAACGTCGTCGCAAACGGACAGACGCGTTTGGTAATCGAGTGCGGAAAA
>CAZEVL010000032.1:0-17091 GCA_964515795.1 uncultured Clostridia bacterium
CTTAGGGGTGTCGCTTTTTTGCCTTGGGGTGTCGGAATTTTTAAGTAGGGGTGTCATTTGTATCAAAATACTTCGACAAACACAGACGGATAAAGGTTTGATACGATTGTGTCAGACCTTTTTTCTTCATATAAAAATAATTTCTCTTGTTGTAATATAAATATAAACCCTGTAAAGTATCATTCGGTACTTTACAGGGTTTTTCATAAAAAAACTACGATACGAAAAGTCCCTAACGAAATGAGGGCTTAATGAAAGAAAAGAAAGTTTTTTTAATTAGGGGGCAAAAGGAATAGAAAGTATACTTATTTTATGCTTGCGATGCTCGTGTGCGTTGTGTTCACCGTAGGACGAGTCGTGGAAGTCCTTCGATATTTTGCCGGTGTTAAGCCGAATTTATTCTTAAAGGTTTTGATAAAATAATTTACACTTTCAAAACCGATGGAATGTGTGATTTCGTAGATGGATAACGGGGACGTCGTCAGCAGAAATGCAGCGCGATTTAGGCGCAGTTGCAAAATATATTGCGATAGGGTAGAGTTGAAATATTCCTTGAATTTTCTCGCAAAGTAAATATCGCTGTAATTAAACTCCTGCCGAATTTGCTGTAAGGCGTTCGGATAAATATAATATTTGTTCATTGCGTGCAGCGCTTTTTGTTTGAAGTCGGAAAGAGCCGAATTTTCGTTGTTGTGGTTATACAAGATGCCGAGCAAGCAAACGACAAGTACCTTTTCGTAATTTTTTTTGTGGAAATCATCGTAGTTGTGCGTCAAAAAATGATAAAAATGCTGTTCGAGGGTAATGATTTCGTATTCCGACAAATGAAATTTAATGGGCTGCCGTTGTGCCAAGAGCGCATATAACGTTTCGTCAACGAATGTACAGCAATGTTCGAAGAAGGACGTACGAATGAGTATGTCGCGGTGTTGACACGATTGTCCGATTCGTTGAAACGTATGGGCGACTTGGGGGGGAATCAAATAAGCGTCCCCCTCTTGCAGTACGTCTGTGTGGGCGGACGTTAAATGCTGAATCGTTCCTTCTTTAATATAGAAAATTTCAAAAAAGTCGTGCGTGTGCCAATTTTCGTCTTTCGATTCCGTCAATGAAGAGCTGAAATTTAATTCGTCCGGTTGAATGGTGTAATGCTGCATGTGATTTCCTCATAATTCGTTGTGTATGGAAATTATACAATAAAACCAAAGAAATTTCAAGTTGAAAGCATAAAAAAGTTTGTTTAGAGTTATTTTTCGTTTTATTACAGGATTGAAAATAAAAAATTATTTGATATAATACATATATATGAAAAGTAAAATTTTCATAAATTATAAGTTAAGGAGCGTAATAGATGAAAAAAACAGTTTTGAAATTGGCGGTTGCCGCGATGTCGATTTTGGCTGCGGCGTCTTTTGCCGCATGTTTGAATTTCGGAAGCGATTCCGGAGAGTCAAGCGGTAGCGTTTCCGTTTCCGGAAGCGCATCGAGTTCGTCGCTCGAATCGAGCGAATCGAGTTCGGCAGCTTGTAAGCACGCTTATGAAGTGAAAGAAGACGTAGAACCTTCCTGCACGGCGCCGGGCAGCAAAACATATCGTTGCTCGCTTTGCGAGGACGAGTATACGGAATCGTACGGCGAAGCATTGGGACATGTAGGCGAGTGGACGGTGGACGTTGCGGCAAAATGCGAATCCGACGGTAGCAGTTCGCGCGTATGTACGCGTTGCGGAAATACTGAAACGAAAACAGACGAGGCGACGGGGCATTCCTACGCGGAGGACACGTCTTTGCATGTAGACCCTACTTGCGAAGATACCGGTAAGATGGTACGCGTTTGTTCCGGCTGTAAAGATGTAAAGGAAACGATTTTACCCGCAAGCGGGCATACGCCAGATCCGTCGGTTGCAGGCGTCAAGACGGACGCGACCTGTACGGAGGATGGATATACCACGTATTATTGCTCCGTTTGCGAGAAAAATTATCGTGCGGATATCGAGTCCGCCCTCGAACACGATTTGAAGCTGAAAGAAACGATTACCGTTTCTTGTTTGACGTCAGGATACGATCGCTATGCGTGCGAGCGCGAGGGGTGCACCTACGAGGAAAAGAGAAATGAAACGGATAAGCTTCCGCATACGTTCGATACGGACGGAAATTGTACGAGCGGTTGCGGTAAATCGCATACGGATAAGAGCACTTGGGTGAATACGAAGTACGACGTAACGTATAACGAAACGAGTGCGAAGTGGTCGTTGAACGGCGGTGATCCCGGCACGGAGCAAATCTCTCACACCGTCACGATTCCCGCACGTATTTTCCAAGATATGCAAGCTGCAAACCAAACGACGTTCTGTATTAAGCTTTTGAAACGCGAAAATACCACGCCTATATTCGGATATAACCTGACGGGCGAGGGGATCGATTGGAAATATCAAAATAATTCGGACTTCACGTTGCCGGAAATGGCGATTACGGAAGAGATGCTTACGGACGGATTTACGTTCCACGCGTTGTATGCGGATTTGACGCAGCGTGATCCCGCATGGGGAGCTACGGTTCACGTAATCGGATTCGATATGACGATAGAGTTCTTCAAAGCGTTCGATATCGCAAATAAAGACATGTGGTTGATTTCCGACTTTGTCGGCGGTTATAATACTGAAAAAGGCGTTTGGTCGTATAACGGCGAAACACCGCAGGACGGAAACGTAATACAGAAAACGATAACGATTAAGGCTGACGTGTTCAAGGCGATGGCGGAAACGAAGACCTCGTTCAAGATTTCGATTTTGCGTCAAAAGGAAGGACAGACCCCTCAATTCGGCTTGAATCTCGGAACGTGGACGTATGCGAATATCGAATTGAACAGCGAAGAATTCG
The DNA here is from genome assembly GCA_964515795.1 of uncultured Clostridia bacterium. Classification (GTDB taxonomy): domain Bacteria; phylum Bacillota; class Clostridia; order Christensenellales; family Borkfalkiaceae; genus Scatosoma. The sequence continues at coordinate 2,880 of CAZEVL010000032.1, forward strand.
CAATTACCGAGGACATGAAACAAAACGGATTGACGATGACCGTGCTGTATTTGGACAATACGCAGCAAAATCCTGCATGGGGCGGTACGGTAGACGTGGACGGATTCGATATGAAGATAGAATTTATCGACAAATTCGACGCGACAGATCCTTCCGGGTGGTTTAAGACGGATTATACGATGAGTTATTCGTCCGAAACGGAAACGTATACGATACTCGGCGGTATTGAGCAGACCACGGCTTTGACGCTTCGTTCGGAGGTGCTCGCGTACATGGCGGAAAACGGTTATACGAAGGTATCTGTCGATTTCAGCGCGATTACGGAAGAATCACCGGGATTCGACGTAAAAGGCGACGTTGAAAAAGCGCAGAATGTGGCATGGAATTCGGGTGAAATAGAGTTGACGGACTCCGTGAAAGCAAACGGGATTACGTTAAACGTATACTACCGCGATTTGAGCTGGGGAACAGCTGCATTGACCGGGTTCAACGTGAAAGTAACTTTTACGAAATAAATAGAAAACATGGCTGGTCGTTTCGAGGCGAAAGTCTCGAAACGAGTGGCGAATTCGTGTAAATAACGCAGAGTTGCGTTAAGAAAGAGAGAAAAGATAATCATGAAAAATACAGTGGTGAATAAAAGGAAACTGACGGACGCGCTGTTTTATATTTCTTTTATGGCGGTCCCCGTGATTGCGTTTTTGATATTTTATGTTTACGTGAATTTCGATTCGTTCGTTATGGCGTTTCAAAGCCCGAAAAACGGAAAATTGGAATTTATCGGATTTGAAAATTTCAAATGGGTGTTCGAAAAATTGCGTACGGGTGATCCGTATAATCCCGAGAACGATTTAAGACTTGCTTTTTTGAATACGTTTAAGACGTTCGGTGTACAATTGTTGATGTTCCCGATCGGTTTGTTCGTATCCTATTTTATCTATAAAAAGATTTGGGGGTATAAGGCGTTCCGCGTTATTTTTTATTTGCCTACAATCGTTTCCGGTGTTGTTGTCGGCTTTTTCTATACGACGTTGATGTCCTCGCAGAGTTTTGTGCCGGGGTTGTTAGAGCGCATGTTCAAGTTGGATTACGAGTTAGCGAATCCCTTGGTAGACAGTAGCTTTGCCAATAAGATGATTTTATTGCAAATGGTATGGTTGTCTTTCCCGGGCAGCTTGGTTATTTGGGGCGGAACGTTTTCTCGAATTCCGGAATCGGTCATCGAATCGGCAAGAATGGACGGCGTAAATTGGGTACAGGAAATGTTCGTCATTATTCTGCCGTTGGTATGGCCGACGTTCGTGTTGATGATTACCTTGCAATTCGCGGGGGTGTTCGGCGCGACGGGTTCGGTATTTCTGCTTACGCAAGGGTATTACGGTACGCAAACGGTTTCGAATTGGATGTATATGAAAGTATACCAATGTACAAACCCGTATACGACCGATACGATTTACAAAGTATCCGCGATGGGTTTATTGTTGACGGTGATCTCTTGTGCGATTGCGTTTGTCGTGAGAAAATTCCTTGCGAGCAAAATAGAGGAAACAACATATTAAGGTGAGAAAATGAAAGGAAAAATATTCAACAGAAAATCTCCTTCGGAAACGATATTGTATTCGATTGTGTTTTTGGTGTTTTGCGCATTTGCGTTTTCTTACCTGTACCTTATTTTTTGGTGTGCGTATTCGGGCATGCGGAATTATCAGGACTTAACAATGAAGCCGTTTGGTTTTTCGAGGGTACAACTGAAAAATTATCTCGATGTGTTTTCCTTATTTAAGGTAGGAAACAGCGACTTTTTCGATATGTTGCTCAATTCGTTATATTTCAGTTTCGTGGGTCCGTTTCTTTGCATTTTCGTGACGTCCATGATGGCGTACGTGACGGCGCAATATCGATTCTTCGGTTCGCGTGCGGTATACTATATCGTATTGGTCGTTATTACCATGCCCTTGTACGGAACGGGTACTGCCATGTATAAGTTGCTCTATAATATTAAATTTTTGAATTCGAGATGGATGATTTTGACGTCTTTGAATGCATTTTCCATTTATTATATGTACTTTTTCGCGTTTTACAAAGGCTTGTCGAAAAGCTATGCGGAAGCGGCGGAAATCGACGGAGCGAACAAATGGCAGATTTATTTCAGAATCATGTTACCGCAGGCGGCGGCGATGTTCGGATCGCTTTTCCTCATGCTTTGGATTGCGGATTGGAACAATTACGGGACGGCATTGATTTATTTGTCGAAAATGCCTACGCAGGCGGTCGGGATTTATAAATTCGAAACGAAAATGCAATATAATTCGAGAATGGATATTTTGTATGCGGGCTGTACGATTTCGTTGATACCGCCGCTCTTAATCTTCATTTTTTGCAACAATGCGCTGATGAGTAATGTTTCTGTCGGCGGAATCAAAGAATAAAAACGATGCACAACGTGCAGTAACCAAATAGGAGAAAAAATTATGAAAAAAATCACAAAAATTATGGCGGCGGCATTGACCGCAACTTTTGCACTCGTTCCTTTATCCGCTTGCGGCGGCAACTCCGGCGGCGAAGACGCGAACACGGTAGAAGTTTATTACTGGAAATCGGGTTTGGGCAGCGAGTTCATGACGGAAATCGCAAAGGATTTCAATGCGAAACAAAGCGAATTCGTCGTAAAAGTGGAGCAGGAAGAAAGTGCGTCCACCATTATCCAGTCGTTGTCGTTGGGCAAGGATAATACGTACGATTTGTATTTCACGATGTTGAATACGACGCAATACAACAGTTCGTTTATCCGTTTGGACGACGTTTTGGATTCGACGGTAGAAGGAGAGTCAAAGTCGATTCGTGATAAATATTACGATTATTTGTTGAAAGGAGTGCGCAATGCGGACGGCACGACGAATTTCCTGAATTACGGGAATTGCTGGTGCGGCATTATTTACAACGCCGATATTATCGACGGCGAAAATTATAAAGTTCCCAATACGACGGACGAATTGGATAAATTGGTCGCAAGATTGAAGGACGACGAAACGCTTACGGCTAAGGGAGTTAAGCCTTGGTTGTTCTACAACAATGCCGACAACAACGGCTATTGGAACTATGTCACGATGACTTGGGAGGCACAATACGACGGGGTAGACTATTACTACGATAATATGTTGAATTTGAAAGACGAGCAGGGCAATACGGATTCCAAAGACGTGTTTACGAGAAAAGACGGCAGATATAAGGCGTTGAAGGCTTTGGAAGGTATCGTTACGCCGACGACCGTACATTCTATGTGTACGAGCACGAATTTCACCAACGTACAATCGATGTATTTGAGCGGCGAAGCGGTATTAACCGTAAACGGCAGTTGGTTGATGAACGAATCTACCGGTTCGGACAAGAATTTCGTCATGATGAAGACGCCTGTACTCAGCTCCATCGTGGAAAAATTGGAAGATTCGAAGATGAGCGATGCCACGTTGTCGAAGATTATCGAACAGGTAGACGCCGGCGCGGCGAGCAGTGACCTTTGTTCTCAAAACGATTTTAATCGCATCAAAGAAGCGCGTACTTTGTTATATAACAACGCTGCGGAACAATATGTGTTCATTCCCGAATATTCCAACGCTATTGACGGAGCAAAGGCGTTTTTGAAATATTTCTATTCCGACGAAGGAATTGCGAAATATATGCAAGTAACGGGTTTACCTTCGGCAGCCGCACTTTGCGACGAAACGAAATTCTCCGAAAGCGGATTGGACGCATGGCATAAGCAACAGTTCGCATTCGCAAAGACTTCGAACGCCGTTACGAACGTGATGACGAAATCGTCTATCTTCATGACGCATTCGCTCAATCAATTCGCTTCGTATGCCTATGCGCAGCCGCTTTGCGCGCAGAATCCGAAGGATAAGCTTTCCGCCGACGAAATTTGGACTAAAATCGTAAATAAAATCGAAACGAATTGGGAGGACTGGACTTAATGAAAGCAAGTAAGCGTTTGGTCGTCGCAAGTGCGTTTATTTCCGCCGTCGTCGGATTCGGCGTCGCTTTGACGCCGACGATTTCGGCAAGCGCAGGTTCGTCTAAGGTGTATATCGCTTCGTCTGCCTCCGTCGTGGAAGACAGAATTAATTCCGGCGATTTCTACACCGACGGCGATGTAACCGCAAAAGACGGAAAAATTCGATTCGGCGGAACGTCGGGGATTATATCCAAAAATAAAGCGAAAGATTTGGGTTCGTACGGCGTAAAAACGTTGTTGACGTTTTCTTCGACGTTGCATTTTTCCGAATTGGCATCAGACGGTACGTTTTCCGTCGGGTTCGGGTTGGAAGATTTCGATTCGAGCATCGGTTCGGCAAATTCGATTGCGATAACCGTAGATTATCGCGACGGACTGTACATCGGCGTTACGGAATATAACAAAAACGGACGGGCGAACGAGCTCTATCCGACGTTGCGATTCGGTAATTTGTTGTTGAATACGGACATCGAATTCACTGCCGAAGTCGGTACGGACGGATGTATGAATCTGTACGTCGGCGGAACTCAAATTTTGAAAGACGAGAAACTGAGCGTTTCCGCGGCAGGGTATATCGGTTTCGAATCGCAAGGCGAAAACGACGTTACGCTTTCCGATTTGGAGATTATTACGTACAAATACGACGTGCCGGAGAATATCGAATATACGGAAACTTTCGATAACGGTTACAATGCGAACGTCTTTTATTCCGAGAGCGACGCCGCGCCGATTTCTCCGTCCGGGCTGTCCGTCAAAGACGGGAAATTGGTATTTCAAAATACGGCAGGTGCGTATATTACGACTCGATACGTCTATTCCAATTTCGATTTGACGTTCGATCTTTCGGATTTGTATACTACGGCGAAATACGACGAGGACGGGAAGCTCGTTTCGACGATCAGTACGTGGTTCGGAATTGCGTTCGGTTGCGATTCTTACGATATGTCCGTGGACGAAACGATTCGTCAGACCACTTGGTTGCAGATCGGACGTATTACTGACGGTATGAGTTATGCGACGCCGAACGACGGTATTCATTACATTCTTTGGGATAACCACGGCTCTTTCAATGCGAAAAAGCAGCAATCTATGGCGAATTTCAATTTATGGGACGAGGCTACGATACAGGGACGTACCGTCAACGTGAAATTCTCCGTTTCGGACGGAACGATTTCGTTGTATTACCGATTTGACGGGGATACGGAATGGGGCGACCCGTACTTCACCTATGATTTAGGAACGATGAAAACGGGATACATCCGAATCTTTTCTTGGGGGGATACTTCGATAAACGAGAAAGGTTTGGAATATAACGGCATGGGGAATTTTTCCGTCGATAATCTGGCGATTAAGAATACAGATTACGAAACGGTGAAAAAGGTGACGTCCGCACCGGAATATAAGTCTAACGTTCGTGAGCAAACGCCGGATTACAATTATACGACGAACCCGGACGCCAACGATTTGCTCGCCAATAAGATCGAGAACGGCGATATGAACGATTCGTTGCAGGAGGACGGGTACGGTTGCGTTTCCGTCGTTGACGGAACGCAGATTCTGTTGCCGGTATTGCTGGTGGCGACGTTTTTGTCGGAGAGGAGGAAAAAACATGAATAAAAAAGTATTATCCGTATCGCTTGCCGTTTTTCTTTCGGTCGGGACGTTTGCGGGTTGCAACGGGAACGATGCGGACACGGCGAATAACGTGGTGTTATATAAAGACGGAATGTCGTATACCGAAAGCACGCTTCGGGCGGTTGATCCCGTGTACGCATTGACGTATGATTTTCTCGGCGGCAGTGACGTGATGCCTATCGGCGGCTTTTATGCGCCTTATGCTTCGGGCGGAAGCGTAGACGGGAACGATAAACCGGATTTATTGACGGATTATTATTTTAACGCTCTGAAAGAAGCAGGTATCAATACGTTTTTCTATTCTGTAGACCGTTGGGTAAGCGGCGGCGTGAATACGGCTTTGAATACGGCGTTGGATCTTTGCGAAAAGTACGGCATCGGTTATTACGTAGATGCGTATTACGTCAACGGGCAATTGGGGGCGAGGACGGATAACGTCGTGAATCTCGATAAAATGACCATGCAGACGGAAGAAGGAAAAAAAGAGTTCGAGGCGGTTATCGACGAGATTACGAAAAACGGTACGAGGAAATGTGTTTTGGGGATTTTGGGACAAGACGAGCCTTTCCCTAAGCAGCTTCCGTATTTGGAAGTTTTGCGTGAAACGTTTTATAGCCTTAGCAACACGAAAGGCATGGATATTTATTCGAATGCCATAGGTTTTTGGCAGGGCGAGAATATTTTCTGGGGATATAGCGATCCGATCGCATTTGACGACTATATAAAGGAATATTTCGAAGTCGTGCAACCGAAGATGCTCTCTGTTACGCAATATCCTTATACGTCGGCGAACACGCCGGAATCGTCCGTTACGGCAACGCTTTACAATAAGCTTTCCGTGTACAGAAAGCTCGCACAGGATAACGGCGTGCCGCATTGGAGAATGTTGCAAGCGGGCGGACAGTGGAACGATACGGCGGAATGGATAGAATCCGTCGATCCGTATCCCTCCGAAGGGGAATTGTTGTTCGACGTAAACATCTCTTTGGCATACGGAGCAAAGGGTATTCAATATTTTCCGCTCGTACAGCCATATTATTTTTCGTATGAAAAGGGCGGTACGTACGACTTTAACAGAAACGGTTTAATCGGTGCGGACGGGAATTTGACGCAGTGGTATTATTACGCCAAGCGCGCCAATACGCAGATTCAGGCGATCGACGAGTATTTGATGCATTCTTCGAACGACGGAATTATCGTACACGGAGAACAGGCAACCAAGGCAATCGTGACGGACGGAACACCCGGAGAAGAATTGATTTCGTCGGGTAAATACGAGGAATTGACGAAGGTCGTCGGGGACGATTGCATCATCGGATGCTTTAATTATAAGGGTAAAACCGCCTTGTATGTCGTGAATTACAATCGAACGGAAAAAGCGAACGTCGCATTGTCTTTCGACAGAAACGATTATCGGTATACCGTAATTCAGAGAGCCGTATCTACGGAGGTCGTAGGAGGCAGAATTCCTTTAACTTTGGACGCCGGAGAAGGTGCGTTGATAGTGCTTGCATAATAGGAGTTTTCTTTATGAAATCTATGCAAATTCTTTTGTCGGCGGAGGCGGACGCTTGCGTCCGCTATGCCGCCGAAAAATTGAAAGAATATATTTTCAAATCTACCGACGTACGATTGGTTGTTTCCGATTTCGTTACGTCGGGCGGATGTTTTTCGCTCGGAGAAACCGTGTTGTTGCATGATGACGAATACGATCTTGCGGCGAGAGAGGTAAAAGGGGACGGATTCGCATTGTTTACGCGTGACGGAAACGTGTATATTGTGGCGAAAACGTCGCGCGGCGTGATGTACGGCGTTTATGACTATATCGAGAAATTTCTCGGCGTACGTTTTTTGACGGCGGAAGCCGAATATGTACCGAATTCGAAATTGGTGACGGAATTCGACGCGTACGTATCGAATCCGGATTTTTCGATGCGTACGTATCTTGTCGGCGATACGTTTCAGGAACATGCCGATTTGGATCATTTGGCGCGTACGCGCGTTCTGGATCTGTTCACGGAAATAGACGAGGCGCACGGCGGAAACGCCGTGGTGTACGGGCGGAATTGTAACCATAATTTCCACTATTATGTGCCGTTTGAAGTATACGGGAACGCACATCCGGAGTTTTATCGGTTCTTATACATAAATGCTGAAATATTTCCTACCATCGATTTGACGAACGGTATTACGGACGATGGACGGCTCGACGAAAGCATGGACGTCAGTGTTGCGAAAATCGTGATAGAGGAAATGAAAAAAGATTTGGAAGCGTTTCCGAACGTCGAAGTATTTTGCTTTACGCAAGAGGATGGTCCGTATTATTTCGATGACGAGCATAATCGCACATTGGAGAAAAAGTATAAACGTAGCGGCATCTTGATACGTTTTTGTAACGTAATCGTTAGGGAGCTGAATGCGTACTTGAAACGAATCGGCTCAAAACGAGTGATTAAATTGATGACGTTTGCGTATTCTTATGCCAAAGACGCTCCCGTTATCGTATGTGACGACGGACGAGTCGTTCCGATCGACGAAACGGTAAAAGCGGACGAAAACATCATTATTCAACTTGCTTTGTTCAAAAACGGTTATTACGGATATTTTTCGGAAAAGCAATACGAGTATATCGAAAGGGCTTTTCGGGAATGGCGTGCCGTCGCCGACGAATTTTGGTTTTGGGGATATGATTCCAATTTTCATCGCTACTTTGCGTATTACGATTCTTTGTATCATATTTCGGAAGACGTGCGCGGATTTAAGGAACGCGGCATTTCGTATCTGTGTATAAACGGACCCTATGAAACGCGTCGAATCTGGCATAACAATATTCGAGCTTATATTTTCAGAAAGTGTATGTGGGATACTTCGCTTTCAGATAAAGAACTTTGCGAGGAATACGTTTCGCTGTATTATAAAGCCGCGGCGGATAGCGTACGGGCTATTATTCGTGCTTTTCATCAACGTTTCGAAGAATCGGAAGCGGCGGGAAAGGTCATTACGTGCGAAACATTCGGCGAAAACGAGAAGGCGGGTACTTATTCGGCTGCATGGCTCGATTCGATCGTAAAACTTACGGAAGAGGGTGAAAAGGCGATTAGAGCCGCAGGCTACGACGAAGCGGAAACGCAAGAGCTGTTGCGTAGAATGGCAGAGGTGAAATGCACGCCGTTGGCATTGTTGTACGACAATTACTATTTCTTCTATCCCGATGCGACCGATGCGGAGTACGACTGTGTTCGAGATGAATTTTTTACGACTGCACGCTTTGCGGGTATCGATTACGTTGCGGAAAACTGGACGTTGGAGCAATATGCAGGCGAAGACGGTGCATCCGTAAAAGCCGTAAAAAAACACATCGTGGAAGACTTGTGCGAATTGAATAAGTAAAAGTTATAGCAAAAAGTCGAATAAAGAAAGTATGCTTGCACATACGACTTTAAGACAAAGAAGAATCATACCCGAGAGCGTTGATCGTTTAAGGGTATGTTTTTTTACATAAGACAGAGTCCGACGAATTATCGTCGGACTCTAAAACTTTTCGCGGTAAGTTGTTTTTACAGGGCAATTTCACAGAGAATTTCGTTCGGGCAATCGATTTGCGGAGCTTTTCCTTCTTCCGTTTCGCAAACGACTTTTCCGTATGGGGTAAGCAGTTCTACCTTGGCGTGCGTCAAACCCAATAAGCAAGGCGAAAGCCGAATCTTTTTCATGCCGGGTTCTAAAATTTCCAACCCCGTTAATGCCTTGGGCAGAGAATAGAGCGGCGTGCCTCCCCATGCGTGACTATGGTCGAACGTGTAGGTCGGTTCGGGGGCGACAAAACCTTCCACCAAGCCTTTCGGACATTCTTTAATTCTGCTTTTCCATGCTTCCAATATCGTAAGCGTGTATTTTTCACGCAAATCCAATCGATACACCGCTTCCAAAAGATAATGCAAAAAATAGGGCTGACATTCTCCTTGGATTTCCTCGGACACGATTTTCTCCACGAGCGATTTTGCGAGTTCGTCATCGCAAATCCCGAAATATGCGGCGAGTATGTTGGAATGTTTCAGATAATACCATTTTTCCGTATTTTCCGGCATCCATTCGCCTAGCAAATCTTGCCGCGTCGGCGTGTTTAAGCCTTCGAAATACATCTTTCGTTCTCGATCGAATAAGAGCCGATTGACGTTTTCGCGTAACTGTTCCGCTTTTTCGAGGCAAGCACGGGCAGAACGCTCGTCGTCTAAGGCGGTATAAATCTTTTCGGCTGCGTTTAACGCGCCGAAATAAAACATATTCAGGCAAGTTTGCCCCAAGGCTTTCGGCGGATGGTGCATGGAAAATCCGTCAATATAAATCCAATCGATAAACAGATAATCGGGCGGATTTTCCAGCAAACCGTTTTCTCCGAGATAGCTGTCAAAGCGCGCCAACAGCAGCCCCAACGCCTTTCTGCAATTTAGTAAAAGCGTCTTGTTTCCCGTAAACGTATAAACGTCGTAAAGCATTTTTGCCCAAATCAGGCTGTACGAGGTATGGAAGAGCCGCCCGTTCTCCCGTTCGAGCATCACTGCCGTGCGCAACAGGTCGAATTCGGCAAGACGCATATCCCCGAACGAAAACGGCGTCATCAAGCTTTCGATATAATAATCTCCCGTGCACGCCAGCGGTTCGCAGTGACGCGGACTGTCCAAATGATGCGTTTGGCGGCAGATTTTCAGCGTATGTTTACAGGTCTGCAAAACCGCGTCGAGCTCTCTGTCGCTCGTTACGGTTTCGGCTTCCTCCGTAATCGGATAATGCGTTTCCAAAAACGAAACGCGGACTTCCGCAGGCGAATCGGATTCGTTTCGAAGTACGGCGGTCATATTTCCCATACTCTGCATGCAAAATCCGTCGTAGCCGTCGTTGCCGACAAAAACGAGTTCTTCGGGGTGTAAAGCAGGCTCGTCGAGCTCCCTGCAAAGCAGTTTCACCGCCACTTCGCCTTGCGCCGCAACGCGCACTTTCACGAATCCGCCCCAGATCCTGTCGAAATCCAAGTTTAAGGTCTTTTCTTCGTTTGCCTCCAAGAAAACGCGACTGTTTTCGCACGTCAATTCGTGCTCTTCTCGGACGGGAATGGGCGCAACCTGCGTACGGCGGATATTTTCCTTTTTTTCCGCAGGCAGAAATTCCCCGACGCCGAGTCGCCCGTCATAGTGGCAGGGCGAAGCGTACGCGTGATTTTTCCGAACAAGCCACGTTTCGTCGGTCGCAATCCGCTTTCGGGAGCCGTCCGCAAACGTCAGAATCGCAGAGAGCATAAATCCGCTTCGTCCCCTCGAATATTCGCAAATGAGATAGGGGACCGTTTGTACGCGCGCGAAAAACCGCAAAGCGTTCGTATGCGGTTCCAATACGGTTTCGTAGGCATAATAATTTTCTCGGGGCGTATCGTTTCCGATGAAATCGCCGCCTACGCAGGGCGGACCGGTCGCAATGCGTTTATCGTTGCAGAGCAACTGAAAGGACGCGTCGCCGCAAAACCGCAGTTCCGCGCGGATAATCTCGGCGGAAAAAACGTATTCTTTTTGAAATTCCGCCACGGCATAAGGGCTTTTGTCGGTATAGGCAAATCCGCTGTACACGTTGCCGCCGCATTCGGGATACAGTGCCGACGGAAGTCCGATCCATTGTTCGATATGTTGCATAAATCACCTGAAAGATAAGTTTTTTCACGAATAGTATAACAGAACCGTCGCAATAAGTCAATATTTTCCTTACAAACGATAAAAAAACACTCCGAAACGATGTGTTCGGAGTGGTCGTCCTATGCGGAACGTTTGCGTTAAGCCGCCGCGTAACGTCTGTCGTCGCAGTAATAATCGATACGGAGCACCGAACGAGCGGAGTCGTTCGTAAGCGGCGCAAGCACCACGTCTACGTAATCGGTCGGGTTGTAGTCGTATCGGCTGGAAATCGTGCCACCGCCCGTGATATTTCCGAATTTTTCGCCCCAACCGCCTTCGTAGTTCAGATATTCCTGAAAATCGTTATAATGGTTGTAGGTATAAAACACGTGAAACTCGCCGATTTCGTATACGCCGTTGTGATTGAGATCTTCTTTGCCGTATACGATACGTGCCGCGCCGCGCGTAATTGTACTGCCGTCGTTGTAGATTTTGGACGGATAGCTCGGGTCGCAATCCGTTCCCGTAGTGCCGATATCCATTTCGTAATAATGCAACGAGCCGCCGCAACCGCTGATATTCGGTAAAATCGGTTCGTACGGGTAACTGGAAGTATCTCCCGAAAACGCCGTGTGGTTCAGACGTAAGTATTTGCCCCAAACGCTCTTGGACGGCTTCGTGTCTTTCGACGTCGTATAATTGGCAGGATACGTGCCGAATGCGTATACGTACGCCGCGACTTCTTCCAAAGTAACGTATGCGCCGCCTTTATATACGCGGAAGGCTTCCTGCCCGTAGGCGTCTACGACCGTGTACGTCTTGCCGTCTTCGCTGAGCTGCATTTCGCTGTTCCGCACGAATTTCCCGTTCGACTTCGGTTGATAGGAAGAAAGATTCGGCGCTTGGTCGGGCGTTTCCAACGTCCCCGACATAAACCCGTGCAAACTGCGATAATAGGCGTCGTTTGCGTCCGTCGCCACCGTATAATTCATGTAAAATTCGCTCTCGGAAACGTATTTGTAAGGATCGCTTGCGGAGTCGGGCAGAATGTTTTCGGGCGAAATTTCGTATTCGAGGAGTATACTGTTTTTGTCGAATTCTATTATGCCGTAATAATTTTTAATCGAACCCGATACGCGAATCCAGTCCCCGACGTCGACGATATCCGCGCCGTCGCCTTTCAGCTGATAACAGTAAATAGAACGGTTTTGCGGTTCGTCTACGTCGAAATACAGACAAACGCCCTTGGACGCGCTGTATTCCGTTTCGACGGACGTTATCGTTCCGCTCAGTTCATAGTAACCGTCCATCGATTCCCCGTAATCGAGCGATTCCGCCTCGTCCATAATCGCTTCGTATTCGTTTTCTTCCTCGCCTTCGGAGGAGCTGTCGCCGAAGGAGCTTTCGGAATCGTTGTTTTCGTCGCTGCTTTCGCCGTTGTCGGAGCGACTCTCTTCGCTGCTGTTTTCGTCGGAAGAAACGTCGTCCGTACTGCTTTCGTCGGAAGAAACGGTTTCCGACGTCGCGGAGCCGTCAATGCGGCTGAATTCGCTTAAAAGTGCAGAGGACGAAGAAGAACTCGACAAATTGCTTTCGTCGGAATTTACGGCATTACAAGCCGCGACGGTGAAGAAAAAGGCGAGCGTGCCGAGTAGGGTTAATTTTTTAAGATTTTTCATAAGTTTTCCTTTTCGTTTTTTTGCAGAATGTAGGGGAATGCCGCACATATACCTAAATAGTATAGCAAAAAACGCAGGGGAAGTCAAACGAAAAGAGCCGCCCCTTAAAAAGGAGCGGCTCTTGAAAATTTCAAAAATTTTCGATTATTCGTTCGTATCGGTCGTATAGGTTACTTCGATAGAATCCAAACGAACTTGCCCATTGAGGCTTGCTATTTCGAACGTGTCAACGGATTCGGTAAATTGAATAATAACTACTGTTCCGTTCGAGGTAACAGTATATTTAGTGTTATCTTCCGTTATACTTTTTACCAAGTCGCTAGCATAGGTATCTTTGAAATCATTGCAATTAAAAACAATTTGTGTCATACCTTTGCAATCAATGGTAACGCTGCTGGATTTGTACAGTCTAATCGGAGCATAATCGCCCACGTTAGACGTACTGGAAGCTTTGTTGTTTGTAAGGGTTACGATCTTATTCGCATCTTTCCAAACCTGAGAATTGTTGTCTTGGGAAACACGAGAGGTTTTATCAGCAAACGAAAGGGTTACGGTTGCCTCGTTTTCTTTCGGCGCTGCCGAAACTTTTACGCTAAACGTTTTAGTATATTCGGTTTCACCGAGTTTAAGCGTAGCGGTAATCGTCACAAACGTCTGTTCTACTGGAAGCGTATAGGTAATTTTACCATTGGTGTTATCTACCACAGCACAGTCGTTATTAGAAGCATAGCTGATTGCAACGTCCGTATAGGTCGTACCTGCAAGAGCAACCGTTTCATCACCTGCCTCTTTGATATCTACGTTCAACGTCAAAGCCGTTGCTTCGATGTAAAGTTTCGTGGTTGCAGTGAGTTCTGCCGTCGTATCTACTGCATCTAACGTAGAACCGGAAGCAAATTCGATAGTTCCGCCATAGTTCGTAATCGTACCCGAAACGGTGATGGTGTCGCCGACCTTAATCGTGTCTGCGCCCGTACCCTTGATACGGAAACATTTCATAGGCTTGTCGGTGATATCGTTGACAAGAATCGTGACGGTTACGTTACCATATTGGCTGTTATATGCGCTGTCAACGCTGACGATAACGCCCGTAAGTGTTTGCGTGCCTTCCAAAGACGCGTCTTTTTCCAAAGCATAAGCCGCATTCAAAATTTCTTCTGCGCTCATGGTGTTATCCGTATCTTCGTTGCCGTTGTCGGTAAGGGCTTCTTTAACGGTAAGGGGCT
>CAZEVL010000032.1:17191-18418 GCA_964515795.1 uncultured Clostridia bacterium
TTATCCGTATCTTCGTTGCCGTTGTCGGTAAGGGCTTCTTTAACGGTAAGGGGCTTGTTCGTACCAATAGCTGCGGCACAAATATCCGTTTCAGTTTTATAGGCAACAAGCGCAACTACCATATTGTTAATCGGCGCTTGCCAACAAGATTTATCCTTGTTATAACTGAAAACGGTCGAATCCGTGGTCGAATAGGTAAGTGCTTTTTTGCTATTCGAATCCAAGTAAAGATAAATGTAAGATTTTACGTTATCGTTTACGATATAGAATTTATAGCCGTCCGTTGCAATTTCTGCATAAAGTTTTACGGCTTCCGCTTCGTTTTCGGTAGTAGCAAGTTTCTGACCGGTCGAAACTTCGTTGAGTTCGCCGTTCAAATAGTAGGTTTTGCCGTCCGTTGCCTCAACGTAGAAATTGTAGGCTTTGTTTTCTTCTAAAACAACGTCTTTGGCTTCGTCGTCGCCGTTGTCCGTGTTGCCGCCGTTGTTACCCGTGTCGCCCGTGTTATCGCCGGTGTTGTCGCCCGTGGTGCTTTCTGCATAGAATTTGCAGTGGAAGCCGTTATAGGAAACTGCAACGGGACCGATCGTCGTATAGGTATTATCGTTTCTCGTACCGAAAGTATAAGCAACGTCGTTCACCGTCGTACGCAATTCATTTGTTTCGCTGTCGATTGTATAAACGGAGGAAGCAGTTGTTTCGTATGCACCGTTTACGTGCGTTCCGCTTACGATACAGTTGATGTACGTTTTCACTTCGTTTACGTAGCAGTAGAGGTAGAAACCGCCGTCGGTCGTTTCCAAATAAACGTCCAAAGCTTTCGTTGCGTCGTTTGTAGAAGCCATGTAATAACCGTTCATACCGCCTGCGAGGTAGTAAATCGTGTTGTTTACTTTTTCTTGAACCATACCGAACTTATAAGCGGTACCTACTACGGGAGCGGTAACTACGCTGTACGTTTTGGCATCGGTATTGTCGCCTGTGTTGTCACCCGTATTATCACCGGTATTGTCGCCACCCGTCGTAGCATCGCCCAAGGTTACTTGGATAGCGGTAATCTTTACTTGACCGTTCTTTGCCGTTCCGGTATTGCCGATACCGAAAACAACGGAACTTGCGTTTACTGTGTATACTTCGTCGGATGCGATTTGCGTTTCGCCGCAGGTAAGCACACCGGTATTCTTTACGGCATAAGTAATTTTCACGCTACCGATCGAGCCGCTTGCA
>CAZEVL010000033.1:0-18077 GCA_964515795.1 uncultured Clostridia bacterium
CTTTTCGCTATCTTTTTTTATACCTTTTGTCTCATATCTATTGTAATCCTACATTCGAAAAAAAAACCGTGTTTGCAGCGTAAGAACATTTTAAGGTCGGAAGGAAGTTTTCGAAAGGGTTGACAGGCGGTGAAAAAGGTGCTATACTGAAATCGAATATCGGTAAGCGAGGAAGATTTTTTGCCGATAAGGAGCATGAAAACATGATTAAGAAAAATTTCGTAATACCTTCGCCTTATGACAAAGTATCTTTGAAAGGCTTCGTGTTGCAACCGAAAGGCGAGGTGAAAGGCGTCGTTCTTCTCGTGCATGGTATGTGCGAATATAAGGAACGATATTTGCCGTTCGGAAAATATCTTTGTGCGAAGGGGTACGTGGCGGCTTGTTTCGATCAACGCGGACACGGGGAAAGCGTGTCTTCCGACGAGGATTTGGGCTGGTTTAGAGATACCGAAGGCGAAGCGTTCGTCGAGGACGTGGCGCACGTGGTGAAATATTTGAAGGCAAGTTATCCGCATGTGCCGTTTACGCTGTTCGGGCATAGTATGGGTTCGATGATCGTTCGATGCTATGCGGCGAAATACGACGATACGATAGATAAACTCGTGGTGTGCGGTTCTCCAAGCAAAAACGTGTTCGCAGGCGTCGGGGTGTGTTTAGCGAAAGGCATAGGGAAGCTTCGAGGGGAACGATACAGAAGTAAGTTTTTGTCCGACCTTGCCGTGGATAACAACGATAAAAAATTCAAAGGCGAACCGAAAGGCGCGTGGTTGAGCGGTAACTTTGCTTGCACGGAGGCTTTTTACGCCAATCCGAAAGGGAATTTTCGGTTCACGTGCAACGGCTTTGAAAATTTATTCCAATTAATGCGTACGACCTATAAAAAGAAATCTTATCTGGTAAAAAATTCTGCTTTGCCGATTTATTTTATTTCGGGGGATTGCGACGCGGTGGCAATCAACGACTCGGCTTGGCGAAAAGCGGTGGACTTTATGTCGAAGCTCGGTTATAAACACGTGACTTGTAAGTTATATAAAGGACTTCGGCACGAAATCTTGAACGAGCCTACGCGCAAGATCGTCTATGAGGACG
This sequence comes from uncultured Clostridia bacterium, assembly GCA_964515795.1. GTDB lineage: Bacteria > Bacillota > Clostridia > Christensenellales > Borkfalkiaceae > Scatosoma. The sequence continues at coordinate 1,093 of CAZEVL010000033.1, forward strand.
TCCTTGCGTATTTGGACGAAAAAACGGCGGGCAAGGCGTAAAGCTTGCATAAAGTTCCAAAGAGCGTACATACTGTTCTCAGGAGGGAAAAAGTATGCGCATCGTAAATATTATTGCTTACGTGTTGGTAATCGTCGGCGCGGTAAATTGGGGTTTGTTCGGCTTGTTCGATTTTAACCTTGTTTCGCTCGTGTTCAACGGGGCGAGGGCGGTCGGTTCGGTGATTGTCTATACGTTGATCGCTGCGGCGGCGTTGTGGCTGATCCTTTCGCCGTTTATTACGGGCGGCGTGTTGTGGCTCAAAAACAAGCGTTCCGCCAATTAAAGCAAACGAAAATAAAAAAACAGGGTTTTCTTTGTCAAGAAAACCCTGTTTTTTTGTCGGTGTGTCTTGACAAAGGGTGTTTTGCGTAGTATAATAATCCTAATAAAAAGAGGGGAATCCCCTCGAAGGAGAAATAAAAAATGTTAAACACATTATTGCTTAGTGTCGGCGGAATCATCGGTATCGTTGCGGTGATTGTGGCGGTTATCGTTATTGTGGCTTGGTACGTGAAAACGCGCAACGCGTTTGTTCGTTTGAAGAACAAGGTAGAGGAAGCGTGGGCTACGATCGACGTATTCCTGAAAAAAAGATACGATTTAATCCCTAACCTCGTGGCGACAGTGAAAGGATACGCAAACCACGAAAGCGAAACGTTGAAAGCGGTTGTGGAAGCACGCAGCCTTGCCATGAACGCAAGCGGCGACGCAAAGGTTCAGGCGGAAAAAAATCTTTCGTCTTCGCTTCGTACGTTGTTTACGGCGGTTTCCGAAAGCTATCCGCAGTTGCAGGCGAATTCGAATTTCCGCGATTTGCAGGCACAACTTCAAAAAATAGAAACGGAGTTGGAAAGCTCCCGTCGGTATTACAACGGCGTCGTAAAGACTTTTAATACCAAGTTGGAAGTATTCCCTTCTAATATCGTTGCGAACGGTATGGGCGAAGAGTATAAAAAACGCGCGTATTTCGAGTTGGATTCCGCAGAAGAAAGACGCAACGTAAAGGTAGAATTTTAACGTAAAAAGATGAGAAGTTTATTGAAAAAAACTCGATGGGCGATTTTGACGTTGTGTGCGTTTGTATTGCTCTCTTGTTTTGGGGTATTTTTACCGAACGGGCGCGGCGTGTCCGCGTTGAATGCGCAGGCGGAAACGTGTACGCCCGTCGGTTACGCTTCGCAGAGTATATCCGTTCAGCGATATTCCGTGGATATGCAGGTGCAATCGGACAGAAGCGTTTTCGTGCAGGAAAAGATTACCGTATCTTTTCTAAAGGACGGTTTGTCGATGTTTTATCGCAGTTTGCCGAAAGAGGGGACGAGATATTACGATATCACGGCTTCTTGCGAGGGCAACGAAGCGTTTACGTATACGGTAAAAGACAATCCGGATTTAAGCGATTTTTTGGATATCAATTGCATCGGAAACGCGCAAAAAGGCAAAGTTTGGACGTATGAAATTTCTTATACGATGATAAGCGGCGAGGATTTCGGCGACGGAATCATCGTGGACGTTATCGGCTTCGGCTGGCCCGTCGCGTTGCATTACGTGACGGCGAAGGTGTCTTTTCCCGACGTGCCTTCGGAAACGCCGAACATATATGTTGGCGCATACGGTAGAAAGACGTCCGAAACGCACGTAAACGTTACGTATTCGCAGGATAAAAAGGATATATATATGTATGCCGAGTGCTTACCGCTCGCTTATAACAATATCTATAACGAAACGATGGCGGAAGGGATTACGTTGGAGTGTGCGTTTGCCGAGGGCGTATTCGAGAGTTATACACATGGCAGAATCTATACGAAGGCTATGCCGTGGATTTTGCTCGGCGGCGCGATTTGTATCGGAATTTCCGTATTCGGCGTACATCTATTCCGTAAAAAGCGTGAAATTATTTCCGTCGTTTCCGTGCGTGCGCCCAAGGGTATGGATCCGTTGAAAATGGGCGTTTTGCTTGACGGCACGGCGGATAGCGAGGATATCACTTCGATGATTTACTACTTCGCCGATAAGGGATATCTTCAAATCGATTTTACGGACGAAGACGATCCCTTATTGATTAAAAAACAGGACGTTCCGCAGGATACGCCGATTTATGCGAAAACGCTGTTTAACGGATTGTTTAAACGCGGCGACGCGGTGCGTATTTCCGATTTAACGGAGAGATATTATACGTCCGTACAAAAAGCGCAAATGCAAGTACCGAAACCGAAAATGTACGAAGGACGTTCCGTTGTCGGATTTTTGCTCGGCGGTGCGGCGGCTACGTTGTATATGTTGTGCACGTTGTTTTTTATGGGACGACGGATAGGCGGCGGTTATACGTATTTATGGGGCGTATCGTTCGGTATCCCCGTCGTGGCAATTTGGCTCGTGGCGATTCTGCGTGAAAATTACCGCTATAAATGGAAAAAAAGTGCGCGGAGCGGTTCGTTCCTGCTTATGTTGGCGGTGGCGGCGTGCGCCGTGCTCGTTTTTGCGTTCGGGACGGCGAAACACATTGCGACGGAATGGGAAAAGCTCGTTGTGTGCGTTTGCGGATTTACGGCGACGATTCTGTCTACGCGTTCGATTTCCCGTAAAGAGAAATACGTCCGCGATTTGGGTGAAATTCTCGGCTTTAAGGAGTTTATCCGTTATGCGGAAAAAGAACGTTTGGAAGCGTTGTTAAACGACGAACCGCAGTTGTTTTATTCGGTTTTGCCGTATGCGCAGGTGCTTGGCGTCAGCGATGTTTGGGAGGAAAAGTTCCGTGGCTTGACGATAGAACCGCCTGCGTGGTGCGTAGGATATCAAATGAGCGTATTCGATTATATGTTATTGAATCGGTGCATGCGACGCTCGATGGCGGTGGCGATGCGACCGCCTCAACAGAGTAACGGCAGTCACGTGGGACACAGTGGCGGAGGCGGACATTTCGGCGGCTTCGGCGGCGGTGGTTTCGGCGGTGGTGGCGGCGGTGCCAGATAAATAGAATACACGTGAAAACGCGGCTCGAAAGAGCCGCGTTTGTCGTTACGTTTCGCTGTTTAATTGTTTTGCTGTTCGGCTTTTGCCGCCTCCAACACTTTCGGGTCGGTAAGGACGGGGGATTTTGCCGCAAAGCGTTTTACCGATTCCACGGCGTTTAAGCAACGGCGTTTTGTTTTGTAATGTTCGCCTAAGCAAAGGAGCTGTCCGTTGCGATTTAACAATTTGTAAATATAGTCGCCGCGTTTGGTCAACGATACTCGGAAATTGCCTTGCTTGATGTTGGATTTATGCGTTTCAATCCCGTTTATTGCGCCTGCGTAGGTGGTGTATTCTTCGCTCGAGAGCAGTTTTTCTCCGTTATTTGCAAACAGTTCGAACGAATAGACGGGGGCACCGTCCACGCCGATTTCGCGGTTCAAAATCCATTTTCCGTTACAACCGTCCGTGACGGGTAAAATTTCCGCGTCGTTTTCGGGCGGCACTTTGACGATATGGTCTTGAATGTTTTCGTCGACGATTGCGGTTTTCGCGAAGCGTTTTGTCGATTCGACGGCACTTTCGCAACTTGCCCTCGTGGCGTAATGTTCGCCCATGCAAAGCAGTAAGTTTTTACCGCTGAGTAACTTGAATATGTAATCTCCTTTTTTGGAGAGCGTGATTCTGAAATTGCCGCGCAGAATATTCGTTTTGTGCGTTTCGATGCCGCGGAGTGCGCCTGCGTAGGAGGTATATTCTTCGCTCGAAAGCAATTTCTCGCCGTTGGAGGCATGCAATTCAAAGAAATACGTTTCTTCCTCCGAGGCGTTTTTGTCGTCCGTTACGACGCGACAAATGACCCATTTACCGCTGTATCTCGCTATTCTGTCCGTTTCGTCTTCTTCGTAGAAATCCGGTTCGATATCTGCATTTTTCAATTCGTCTAATAACATATTCGTCTCCTTTCTTTTTTTCTCGGTTTGCGTTTCCGTTTTGTTCTTTGTTTTTGTCGTTGTTTTCGGTTTACCGTCGGTGTGCGAAACGTCTGTTTTTTTCGAGACCGTATTGGCAACGCTCGGTTTCGGTGCGAGCGTTTCGGCGTGTTTTTCCGCTTTTTGTTTCGACGGTCGTTGTGCCGAGGAAATTTCGCAATTTCGTTCCGCAGTTTCCGCTCTTTCTTGTTCGCGTCGTCGCTCGGCTTCTAAAATATGTATTTGCGCTTTTGCCTTTTTCGCTTTTTTGCCGAGCGATAGGGCGATACAAAACAACGTCGCTGTTCCGACCGCTAAGATTGCGACAATCGTAACGGCGAGCCAATGTTCCTTACAGTAGAATATAATTGCAGGCATAACCCCTCCTCGGTGAAAAAATCAACGGAAGCAGGTTGTCGAATCTTTGCTTTCGAGAGCCGACAACGCAACCCTGGTATTCTCTTATTATTATTTTAATATAAAAATTCGAAAATGTCAATATCTATTAAAAAAATTTTTCGACGATTTTTCAAAAAAATTGACAATTCTTTATAAATAGGGTACAATGTAGGTATGAAAACGTATGATATTGCAATCATCGGTGGCGGAGCTTCCGGGCTTATGCTTGCCACCGCGATAACTAAAAACAAAAGCATCGTGATTTTCGAACGCGGAGAGCGCGTCGGCAGAAAGCTTTCCGCAACGGGAAACGGGCAGGGGAACGTGACGAATCTTGCCGTAAAGGACGGCGGATATTTTTCCGTTTCCGGCGGCACGAAAAAGGCTGAACGCATTTTGCGTGCCTATGACGACGCGTGTATGCGGAATTATCTCGAAAGCTTGGGACTGTTGCTCGTTTCGGACGAGCGCGGCAGAGTTTATCCTGCCGGCAGACAAGCCTCTGCCGTGACGGACGCTCTGCGTTTTACGATTGCGGAAAAAGGTGTCGAAACGCGTTTGGGTGAAAAAATCGTCGGGTTGGAAAAGAAGTCGGACGTATTTTTCTTGACTGCGGAAACGGCGGACGGGCAACGGCGTTATACGGCGAAAACGGTCGTGCTGTGCGCAGGCGGAAAAGCCGCGGCGAATTTCGGTACGGACGGTTCGGCGTATGCGCTCGCAAAAGCGTTCGGACATACCGTTACTCCCTTATATCCCTCTTTGGTTCAGTTAAAAACGGATACGACGTATACGAAAACGCTGAAAGGGATTCGCATAAACGGCGGCAAGTTGCTTGCGCAGGTCGGAAACGAAAAACCGATCGATTTTCACGGGGATATCATTTTTACCGATTACGGAGTTTCCGGGGACGCCGTTTTTCGCGCTTCTGCGTTTCTTGCCTCTAAAATTTCGGAAGGGACGGTAAAATTGTCGATCGACTTTTTGCCGCAGTTCGACGAGGCGCATATACTTTCCGCACTTCGTAAAAAGCACGCGACGTATCCGAACTTACCCGCGGGAGAATTGCTTTGCGGTATGGTGAATAATCAAGTCGGCAGGGCTGTGATGCGTAGGGCGGACAACGTTGTGGAACGCGCGGCGGCGTTGGTGAAAGCCTTTCCGTTACGGGTGAGCGGGTCGCTCGGGTTCGATTACGCGCAGGTGACGAAGGGCGGTATCCCCTTAAACGAGGTGAATGACGATTTACAGAGTTTGCGCGTGCAAGACTTGTATTTCGCCGGGGAAATTTTGGACGTGGACGGACAATGCGGCGGATTTAATTTGCAATGGGCGTATGCGTCCGCTTGTGCCGTTGCCGCGGCAATCGACCGTACGGGAGGGCAAAAAGCATGAAAACGATGACTTTGTCGGACGTGAAACTGCCCGTGACGAAAGGCGAAAACGAGCTGTTGAAGCTCGCCGAGAAAAAATTAGGCTGTAAAGCGGCGTATTTTGCGATTAAAAAGAAATCGCTGGATGCACGCGATAAATCCAACCTTCGTTACGTGTATACAATCGAATTTTCCGCACGTCCCAATCGGGAAGAAACTCCCGTTTTCGAGCGTTTGCCGCAAAACAAACAGCCGTCGAAGACGGTGGCTGTCGTCGGTAGCGGTCCGGCGGGGTTGTTTTGTGCGCTGCGTTTGCTCGACCACGGCATCGTTCCCGTCGTGATCGAACGAGGCGCGCCCGTGGAGGAACGCGAGGCGACGATACGATCTTTTTTTAAGGACAAGGGCTTGGATACGGATACCAACGTGCAATTCGGAGAAGGCGGAGCAGGTACGTTTTCGGACGGGAAGTTGAATACACAGACGCACAGCCTGTTAAACCGTGAAGTTTTGCAGACGTTCGTGCGGTTCGGCGCGCCGAAGGAGATCCTTTGGTTGAACAAACCGCATATCGGCAGCGATAACCTGAAAACGGTCGTGAAAAATATGCGACAATACATTTTATCGCAGGGCGGCAAGATTTTGTTTCATACCCGTTTGGAAGATATTTTTATACGGGACGGAGTCGTTCGTGAAATTTTTTTGCGTTCTACGAAATCGGGCGAAACAGAGCGTTTGCCCGTTTCGGCGGTTGTGCTTGCAATCGGGCATAGTGCGCGCGACACGTTTGAAAAGTTGCTCTCTCGCGGCGTTTGTATGCGGCAAAAAGATTTTGCCGTCGGCGTGCGTATCGAGCATCTACAATCGAGCGTCGGGTTCGCACAGTACGGGGAGTCGTATACGTTGCTTCCCGCGGCGGATTATAAACTCGTTTCCCACGCGTCCGAACGTGCCGCTTTTACGTTTTGCATGTGCCCGGGGGGTTACGTAATGCCTGCGGCGAGCGAAGAGCTCGGCGTCGTAACCAACGGTATGAGCAATTATGCCCGTGACGGAAGAAACGCCAACAGTGCGTTGATCGTGCAGGTCGGCAGAGCGGATTTCGCCTCCGACTCGCCCTTGGCGGGAGTGGAATTCCAACGGAAAATAGAACGTGCCGCATATCTTGCAGGAGGCGGCTACGTTGCGCCCGTGCAGCTCGTCGGGGATTTTTTACGAGATCGAGAAAGCAGTCGTTTCGGGGATGTACAACCTACGTATGCGGCGGGTACGGCGTTTGCCGATCTGCGTAGCGTTTTGCCTGCCCCCGTAATCGAAACTTTGAAGAGTGCCGTAACGGATATGGACAGACGCTTAAAAGGTTTTTCCGCAGCCGACGCAATTTTGACGGCGGCGGAGACGCGTACAAGCTCGCCCGTCCGTATCGAGCGTGACGAAACGATGCAATCGAGTAACGTAAAGGCGTTATATCCTTGCGGAGAAGGGGCGGGCTATGCCGGCGGTATCACTTCTTCCGCTGCGGACGGGCTTCGCGTCGCAGAGAGTATTTTTCATGCGTTAAATGATTAAAAAAGTCGTTTTTAGTGAAATTTTAACGTTTTTATACAAATTAAAATGTTATCGAATAACATTTCACCGATTTATCACAATTTATTCATACGGTTATCACGGTACTGCGATAAAATGCAAACGAATATGGGAGGGAGCGGAAAAGCTTGCCATATAAAACGAACGGAGAATCTAAAAGAAAATTCATTAAACTATACTAAACTTTTTTCATATTCTCTCACTAAAAGGTATGCGGCGTGCGTTGAAGCGCGTCGCATATCTTTTGTGAAAATTTCGAGAAAAAATCATAAGGGGCATATCGTTTTGTTGCCGTTATTCTTTGAAAGTGGTATAATTCATACGTGTGGAAAAACTATACGGAGTAAAAAACGATGGAAGAACGGATTCGAAAAACGGACAGACGGGTAGTAAAGACAAAAAAGGCGATTCGGGCGGCGTTTGTGAAACTGATGGGCGAAAAAGACGTGGGGCGCATCACCGTTAAGGAAATCGCGGAAGAAGCGAACGTAGACAGAAAAACGGTATACAATTATTACAACGGCGTACACGAGATCGGGGAGGAGCTTTCCAACGAACTGTACAGTTCTTTTAAGGGGGATTTGCAAAATGCGTATTACCAGCTTTCCGATCTGTATTCGTTGTTCGGCGAATTGACAAAGAAATTGTCGGAAAATTTGGAGCTATACGGACAAATCATCAATTTGGACAGCAATTCCTATTTTTTCAAAAACGTCGTCGATTTTTTCCGAGATAATCTTCGGGAATTGTTAAAAAAGGAAGCGAAACTCTCGGAGTGCGAACGGGAATTTACGACGGAGTATATTATCAACGGCTTGATTGCGGCGTATCGGTGTTGGTTCAATTCGGACAGAACGATGTCTTTGGAGGAATTTTCCGCGATAGTCGGTAAATTGGTGTTCAAAGGCTTGACTTTGGGATAACGGATAAACTCGTTTGCAAGGGTAAATTGCAGGCGAGTTTTTTATAAAGTCGAAAAAAGACGAAAGAAGCAAAAATAAGGCAAAAATATACAGTTAATTTCTTTGACGAAAAAAGAAAAATACGATATAATAGAATAGGTCGCGTTGGAATTACGCTAAAAGTTCGCGGTAAGGGCGGAGGTGCTTTTATGCAAAAGACGATTGAGAAAAAAGCAAAAACCAAGCAGGCGCAAAAAAGACACGAAAACAACAAAATTCCCGATTTCGAGAACTTTTTTCAAGAACTTTCTTCGGAAAACGCTTCGGAGTATAAAAAAGTCGGCGAAAAAGGTTTCATGCGGAGATTGCTTAAAAAAGACAGGCGTCCCGTTTTTTGGTCGTGTTTTTTATATCTGTTCCAAAACGCTCCCGTATGGGCGTTGCCGTTGATTACCAGCGACGTGATCGATTTGATTACGGACAGACCGGAAAATATGATGCTCCGTCTGTGCATAGACGCCGTCATCGGGATCGTGCTTTTGTTGCAAAACATTCCCGTTACGATGTGGCGATTGCGGATTTTGAACAAGACCATTCGTACGCGCTCCGCACAGATTAAGCAGAGCGTGATTCGAAAACTGCAAAAGCTTTCCATTACGTATCACCGAGAAATCGAGGAAGGCAAGATTCAGTCGAAAATTCTGCGCGATTTGGATAGCGTGGAGGCGTATTATCGTACGGTGATAGAACATTTCGCGCAGGTGCTGATCGGCGCGGTGGTTTCCGCAATCATCGCGATTTGGAAGAATCCCGTCGCCGCTGCGTTTTTTGTCGTGATTATTCCCGTATACGTGCTTGTTTCCTTGGCGTTTCGAAAGCATTTGAAACGGTACAGCAAACGATTGAGAAAGGATAACGAGCAGCTTTCGGCGAAACTCACGACGACGTTGCAAATGATGTCGTTGACGAAGTCGCACGGGCTTATCGACGCGGAGGACAAAGCGGTTCATGAAAAAATCGAAGCTGTGATGCGTTCCGGTTTGCGTTTGGATAAGACGAACGCTTCCTTCGGTTCGGCTTCGTGGGTATGCTCGCAGTTGTTTTCGCTCGGTTGCTTGGCGTTTTGCGTCGTATTGGCACTCAAAGACTTGATGACGCCCGGGGAAGTGGTGTTGTTCCAGTCGCTCTTTTCAACGATAAGCGGTTCGATTTTGACGCTCATCGCCGTATATCCGTCTTTCGTGTCCGGGAACGAAGCGGTCAGCTCTGTCGCGGAGATTATGAAAAACGAGGACGAGGAACACGACAATAACGTAAAAGTGGAAAAGCTCAAGGGTGGTGTGGAATTCCGCCACGTCGAATACCGCTATCCCGATTCGGAAAAACCAGTCGTCAACGATTTTAATCTGACGGTGCGCCCGGGGGAGCGTATTGCCATTGTCGGTTCGTCGGGGTCGGGTAAGAGTACGGTCATGAATTTAATCATCGGTTTGCTGTCGCCGACTTCGGGTGAAATTTACGTGGACGGTATACCCATGTCCGAGTTGTCGATGCAATCTTATCGAAAATTCATTTCCGTCGTGCCGCAAAACAGCATTCTGTTTTCGGGAACGATTCGGGAGAATATTACATACGGTTTGGATACGTACAGCGAAGCGGATTTCGAGCACGCGGTCGAAGACGCGAACATTAAGGAGTTTTTGGAAACGTTGCCGAACGGCGTCGATTCCCAAGTGGGAGAACACGGCGACAAGCTTTCCGGCGGACAAAAACAGAGAATTTCCATTGCGAGGGCGTTGATTCGGGATCCGAAAATTTTGATTTTGGACGAGGCGACGTCTGCGCTCGACAACGTGTCGGAATATCACGTACAGAAGGCAATCGATAAGTTAGTCAACGCGCGTACGACTTTTATCGTCGCACACAGACTTTCTACGATCCGCAATGCGGACCGAATCGTGGTGATGGAAGAGGGGAAAACGGTGGAGATCGGCACGTATGAGGAATTGATGGCTTTGAACGGAAGATTTTGCGAGTTGGAGCGCAAGAGCCGTATGCGTGAAGCGGAAGCCAACGCCGCGTTGGAGATCGGTTAACGGAAGAATAAATTTAAGAGAGATAGAAATACTATTAAGAGGAGTAAGTTTAATATGCAAAAAGTACAGAAGATTGCCATTATGACGGGCGGCGGCGATTGTCCGGGGTTGAACCCCGTAATTCGTGCGGTGGTGAAAACCGCGATTTCCAAGTACGGTTTAGAAGTCGTCGGCGTGCGCCACGGCTACCACGGCTTGTATCACGGTGATTTTATTCCCCTCGGTCTGTCGGACGTGGAGGAGATTATTACGAAAGGCGGTACGATTTTGTACAGCTCTAACAAAGACAATCTTTTCCAATACCCTGTAAAGGACGCGGACGGGAACTTCGTTCGCGACGAAAACGGGAAGCTGACCTATGAAGACGTTTCCGACGTCGCCGTGGAACATTTGAAAGGGGCAGGTATCGATGCATTGTTCATTTTGGGCGGCGACGGCACGTTGACTTCCGCACGCGATTTTTCTCGTAAGGGCGTAAACGTCATTGCGATTCCCAAGACGATTGACAACGATTTGGCGAATACCGATTACACGTTCGGTTTCGATACGGCGATCTCCGTTGCGACGGACGGTTTGGACAGAGTCCGTACCACGGGTATGTCTCATCACAGGGTGATGGTTGTGGAAATTATGGGCAGAGGCGCAGGTTGGATGACTTTGCACGCGGGGATTGCCGGTGCGGCAGACGTGATTTTGATTCCCGAAATTCCTTACGATATTCAAAAGGTTGCGGAAAAAATCAAGACCGATAAGGCGAACGGGAAGGAATTTTCCATCGTTGCCGTTTCCGAAGGAGCGAAATCTTTGGACGGAAAACAGGTGGTTTCCAAAATCATCGAAGACAGTGCGGATTCCGTTCGTTTGGGCGGCATTGGTGCGGTGGTTGCCGATCAGCTTGAAAAATTGACGGGTTCGGAAGCCAGAGCGACTACGCTCGGACATATCCAACGCGGCGGCGTTCCGACGGCGCACGACAGAGTTTTGTCCTCTCGTTACGGTTATGCGGCGGTGGAACTTTGCATGAAGGGCGGCTTCGGCAGAATGGTTGCGTTGCAAGGCGGTCGAATCGTAGACGTGTCCTTGGAGGACGTAATCGGGCAAAAGACGAAAAACGTACCGCCCGAAGGCGAGTTGGTAACGTTGGCGAAAGCAATGGGAATTTGCTTCGGCGATTGATAGAAAAAAGCGAAAAACGGACTTGTTTTGCGACAAAGTCCGTTTTTTTGTAGCGCAAAACGTCGTTCGATTCCGAAAAATCGATGGGCTTACAGCCGTTTTTTTGTATTTTTACAAATTTTTTTGAGGAAAAATCGTTTTTTTGTTAGAAATTTTTTGAAAAAAGTGTTAAAATATCGTTAAAAACGGCACGGACGGTGAAAAATGCAACAGTTACGTTACATAAGATTGACAACGGTGGAAGAACTGAAAAAGTACGTTCAGACGCTTTACGAACGGCAAAAAACGATCTCGGTGACCACGCAAAAGACGCGTGCGAAAAGCTTGACGCACAGTGCGAAAATCGAAGGCGTGTACGCGAAATTCTTTACGGTGAAAGACTGTAAACTCGGGCTTACGCATACGATACAGTATATCGATATACTTACGGGCAGTATCGAGATTGCGGAAGCGGAAGAATGAGTTTTTCACGAAAAAAAAATCGTTTTTTTCGTGAAAAACGTTTGCGAAAAACACGCGGATTTGTTATAATATACAACAGTGAGTAGCTGAAAGGCGTAAGTCCAACGAAGTATGGACTTACGCCTTTTTCTCGTTTTGTCGAAAAAATATTCGGAGGTATCGTATGACGGAAAATAAAATGGGTACGAAAAAAATCGGCGGATTGGTATGGGCGATGGGGCTACCCGTGGTCTTGTCTATGGTTTTGCAAGCGTTATACAACGTTGTGGATACAATGTTCGTCATCAATATGGGGGCGGACGGCGCATTGGGAAATTTGGCTCTTTCGGCGGCTTTTCCCGTGCAGATTTTGATGATTGCCATAGGCGTCGGTTCGGGGGTGGGGATTAACGCCTTGCTTTCGAAAAGCCTTGGCGAAGGGAATAAAGAGGCGGTGAATAAAACAGCGGGGAACGGTTTGTTTCTTGTCGGCGTTTTTTACGCGATTTTTTTATTGTTCGGATTGTTTTTTGCCGAGCCGTATATGCGTTTGATGTCGAAAAACGAAGCGGTTGTACAGATGGGCACTCGATATTTGACGATATGTTGTTGTTTTTCCGTCGGGTCTATCGGTTTTGCGATTGCGGAGCGTTTCCTTATGGCTACGGGAAAAACGATGTATTCGATGATTTCTCAGGTAACGGGTGCGCTTGCGAATATCGTCCTCGATTACGTGTTTATTTATCCGTTGAATATGGGGATAGACGGGGCGGCGTACGCAACCGTAGTCGGACAAATTACGTCGTTTGTGTTCGCGTTGGCGTTTCATTATTCTTTGAATAAGGAAATCGACGGGAATCCCAAATATATCAAAGCGGAGAGAGGCGTTCTCAAAGGCATTTACAAAATCGGCTTTCCCGCTTTTTTAATGCAGGGGATGCTTGCGTGTATGATGTTCGGAGTATTGCTCGTTATCGGTTCGATAGACGATTCGTACACGGTCGACCTGTTGACGGGAAGCTACGGAATCTATTATAAATTGCTGCAAACGGCGCTGTTTGCGTCGTTCGGTTTGTCGAATACGCTTATTTCCGTCACGTCGTATAATTACGGCAAAAAAGCGTATGACAGAGTGCGCGAAACGATTCGCTACGGTATACTCGATTCGATAATCGTGACGGCGATATTGACGGCAATCTATCAACTTTTCGCGACGCCGATTTCCAACCTTTTCGCCTTGACGATAGAGGAATCTTCCATCGTCGCAAAGAGCGACGTTCTTCGTTCCTGTCGGCTTGCGTTGCATATCGCAACGCTCGGGTATGTGTTTATGGGAATCAGCGTTGCGATACAAGGCGTGTTGCAGGGCTTCAACGAAGTGTATTCCCCGTTGATTGTTTCTGTGCTCCGTTTGTTGGTGTTGCCGCTGCCTCTTGTGTTTTTGGCGACGCTCGGTTCGAATGTCGTCACGACGCTGTGGTGGGCGTTTCCGATTTCGGAGGTTGTTACGGCGGTCGTTGCGTGTGTTTTGTTGCGACGTTCCGTAAAAAAGCGTTTACCGAAAAACCGTGAAAATCGTTGACGGGTATTCGTTTTGGCGATAGGGGGATATACCGTAAAATATAAGGAAGGGCAAACGCAAAGCGTTTGCCCTTCCTTGTATACCGACCGCTCGACAGGTCAGCTTGCTTGCTCGGCGGATTGCGATTGAAGTAAGCTGAGTTTTCTGTTTTGCAGCGTATACAAATTATAATATTTGCCTTTCTTTTTCAACAGGTCGAAATGGTTGCCTTGTTCGATGATTTCCCCGTGTGAGAGCACGATGATATTATCGGCGTGCTGTACGGTGGAGAGTCTGTGGGCGACGATAAGCATCGTACCGATGTTCATCATTTTTTCCAAGGAATTTTGAATCAGTTGCTCGGTTTCCGTGTCGATATTGGCGGTCGCTTCGTCCAAAATCATAACTTCCGGCTTGTGTACGATGGTACGCGCGAAGGAAAGGAGCTGCCTTTGTCCGGCGGAGAAATTGTTGCCTCGTTCCAGAATCGTGTAGTCGAGCCCTTTGTCCAAACGGGAGACGAATGCGTCTGCGTTGACGTATTTGCAAGCCTCCCAAACTTCTTCGTCCGTAATCGTGTCTTCCCGAAGAACGATATTGTCGCGGATCGTACCCGAGAAAAGGAATACGTCTTGCAACATTTGCCCGAAATGCTTTCTCAGCGAGGCGATTTTGATTTTCTTGATGTCGATGCCGTCAATCAAAATTTGTCCTTTTTGAATATCGTAATTGCGGCATATTAAGGACAGAATAGTCGTTTTGCCTGAACCTGTCGAGCCGACGAACGCCACCGTTTGTTTTGCTTCTATGGTGAAAGAAACGTCTTTTAAGATCCACTCGCCCTCGTTATACGCAAACCAAACGTTTTTGAATTCGATTTTGCCTTGCACTTCGGGTAAATCTACGGTGTCCTCGCAGTCTACGACGGAGGGCTGCATATCCAAAATCGTGAATATCTTCTCCGCCGAAGCGAAGGCGTTTTGCAACCAGTTGAATTGTTCCGCAAGGCTTTGAATGGGATTGAAGAACTTGGAAATATACATATAGAACGATACGATGATTTCGCTGGTGACGACTTGCCCTAAAAAGGCGGTGTTGTCGAGCGCGCCTTTCGCACCGAGGAAGAACAGACACAGTACGGAACTTTGATACAGCATAAATACCATCGGGCGGAAGATGCCGAATACGAAAATTTGTTGGTATTTTGCTTTGCCGAGCTTGGCGTTTTTGTCGCGAAATTCGGCGAGCTTTCTGTCCTTGCGGTTGAAAAATTGCGTAATTTTGATACCCGAAAGGTTTTCCGAAAGGAAGGTGTTGATATCCGTTGTGCCGTCTTTTACCTTTCTGTACGCACGTCTGGAAAATTTACGGAAAATGACGGTGAACAGTACGATAAAGGGTACGAAACACAAAATCGTGAGCGTGAGCATATAGTTCAGACAGAGCATCGCCACCAACACGCCGAGCACGACGAATACGTTTTTGATAAGGTTCACGATGATATTCGTGAACATCATGGAAACGCCGTTGGTATCGTTGGTGACTCGCGTGACCAGTTTTCCGACCGGGATATGGTTTAATTGCTCGTGGGATAATTTTTCGATATGCTCGAACAAATCCAAACGAATGTTGGATACGATTTTTTGCCCGATTTTTTGAAGCACGATCGATTGCGCATAGGAGCAAATCATCGTTACGATCAACAAGCTTGCGTATAAAGCGATTCTCCAAAGTAAATCGCTCAGGGCGAATTCCGTTTTGATAAGCCCCTGTATGTTTCCGATGAGGAGAGGACCTATAATGTCGTAGGAAATAGAGAAGAGCATCAAGGCAAGCACAAAGGCAAAACCTTTCCGGTACGGTTTTGCATAAGCGAGCAATCGTTTTACGATTTCTTTGTCGGAGATGTTTCTTTCGAAACCCATCGATTCTTTTTTATCTTTTATGAGTGCGTACGCAACGATGAATACCAATGCGAACGTCCCGATGATGCCGCCTACTATGATAAGCGGATAATACGTTTTGAATTCCATAATTATTCTTTTTCCGCCTCCAATTTTTGTAATTCCGCCATAGCTTTGTAGGACGGGCAGGTTTGCAACAATTCCTCGTGCGTGCCGACCGCCGCGAGCTTTCCGTCGTTGAGGTAGAGGATTTTATCCATTTGTTCGATGGTGGAAATTCTGTGTGCGATCAGAATAGTGGTTTTGCCGCCGCGTTCTTCGCGAAGGTTGTTCAAAAGCGTGCGCTCCGTTTTGGTATCGACTGCCGATAAGGAGTCGTCCAAGATAAGCACGGGTGCGTTTTTCATCAACGCCCTTGCAATCGAAATACGTTGTTTTTGACCGCCGGACACGGTGACGCCGCGTTCGCCCAAAACCGTTTCGTACTTGTCGGCAAATTCTTCGATGTTGTCGGCGACCGCCGCCAATTCCGCCGCACGTCGAACCGATTCGATATCGTCGTTATCGGAAGCGAACGCGATGTTGTTTGCAATCGTATCGCTGAAAAGGAAATTATCCTGCGGTACGTAGGCGACGAAATTACGCAAGGAACGAATGGTAACGTCGTTCACGTCTTTGTCGTCGAGGAAAAGCGTACCGTCCTCGACGTTATAGTTACGTAAAATAAGGTCGACGAGCGTGGTTTTCCCGGAACCCGTTCTGCCGATGATGCCGACGTTTTCTCCGGCTTCGATGGTGAAAGAAAGGTTCTGCAAGGCGTCGTATTCGCCCGTATCGTGTCGGAAAGAAAGGTTGCGGAATTCGATTTTTCCTTGTACGTTTTTCAAATCCGTCGCGCCTTCCTTATCGATGACGTTTTGTTTTGCGTCCATAAACTCGGTGATACGCTTCAAGGACGCTTTTCCTCGGGAAATCATATCGATGAGTTCGGAAATCGCCATAAAGGGCCACGTGACGGAGTTGAAATAGCCGATAAATTCCATCAGCTGACCTGCGTTGAATGTGCCTTTGTAGACGAGATAGCCGCCGTACCCCAAAATAACGCAAACCACCGATTCCACGAACAGCGTCACGGCGATATGCAGCAACGTGGAGGCTTTCGTGTATTCCACGTTGGCGTCCTCGTTTTCCTTATTGAGTTTTTTGAACGCCCACAGTTCTTTGAACTCTTTCACGAAAGCCTTGATGACGGCGATGCCCGAAAAACTTTCCTGCGAGAAATCGGAAAGAGCGGAAAACGCGGCTTGACGTTTGTCCCATTTTTTCGTCATGTATTTGCCGACGATGAGGGAGATGCCGAGCATCAACACCATCGGAATGAGCGAAAGTAAGGTCAACAGCGGATCCATGATCGCCATTTTGACGATGGACAAACCGCCCAAGAACAGCGCGTCGGCGAGCATCATCGCGCCCCAACCGAAAGCTTCTTGTACGGTGTCGATATCGTTGGTGAAGAGGGACATCAAGTTGCCGACTTTGTTGACTTGATAGAAATTCTGCGACAAGTCCTTGCAATGGTCG
>CAZEVL010000034.1:0-17621 GCA_964515795.1 uncultured Clostridia bacterium
TGGACGTCAACGTCAAATCGCCCGTCACCGCGCTTTCCATATCCCATTTCTCCGTGCCGTTATACCAGCCGCCGAACGTATACGTAAGCGTTTCCGTCGCTTCTTTCGTAGGAGTCGCAGGAATTACGTCCGCAGGAATCGCCGCACCGATATACGCCGTCACGGGGTCGCCGTCGTCGAACGTTACGCTGCAAGGTCGGAACCAACCGTTTGCCGTCAACACGTATTTCACGTCTGCAGTCGTCGTATAATAAATCGCTTCCTTGTTTGTTACGTAGCCATACGAAGGGAACTGCGTTCCTTTCGGAATTACGATTTGCGTTCCGACGGCAGGCTCGGCAAGCGGGAAGAAGAAACTGTTCGGATTCGCAAACATATTGAAATAAGCGACATCGTTATTCCACAACGAGCGAAGCGTCTTTCCGTTCACCGTTACTTTATCCATTAAGTTAAGTTCTTTCAAGACTTGTGCGCTAACTTGCACGTTACAATTATCCAAGATCGGATCGCCCGTCGTTGCGTCGTTGGAAGGCGGCAAATCGTTTTCCGACAATCTAAACCCGATACGATCATTCGCATACGTAAACACGCTCGCCGTCGTATCCCTTTCGGTAAAAATAACGCTCTCCACCCAGTCCACCGCATCGGACGCGGCAGGCGTATTGTTCAAGAATACTTGCGCTTTCTTGGTCACATAGGCAACGCCTCCGTCCACCGAAGGGAATTCCGTTCCCTCGGGAATCACGATTTTCGTAACCGTCGCGGACGTATAAGTCGAGGAAGTCAACGGATAACTGATAGAGCCGGTTTCAGCCCAAACGTTATAATACACGTTCGTATCGCCGTCGCCGCTCTTGGCAAGTGCTTCTTTCAACGTCACGCACGTTTCTCCGATATAAATTTGTACTTTTTCGAGCGTATTATAATTCGCATAGGACGTCGACGCCTTGGTCGCCCCTATTTCCGTATAATCATGCCCCCCTAAGAAAAACAACAAACGATTCGTACCGCGAAGATGAATTTTCGTAACCGACGTTTCTTCTTCCGTGAAATCGACTTTCTTAACCCAACTCGTTCCGTCGAATTTATAGACGGATTCTTCTTGCACTACGTAACAAGTTTTATTCGAGCTATCCGTAATATAGGCGCTCGAAGGGAATTGCGTCCCTGCGGCAATTTTAATTACGTCGCCCTCAACGGGTTGCGCAACGGGGAAATAAATCGTATTCGGCTGCGTCCACATTTGCAAGTAAATCTTTCCGTCCGAACTTGCGTCTAACGTCTCGCCAAGCGCGTTACCGTTATATGTAATCGACGTCAAAGTATTTAATTCCGAAAGCATATCTTTCGTGAAGTCTTGATTCGTATTCGCGTAATCGGACGTACCGAGGGCAAAACCGATACGAAAGTTGTTATAACCGTAAATCGACACCGTCGTTTCCGTTTCCGTAAACGCACTCGTTTCCGCACAAACGGAAACAGGCTCCGCATCATAACCGCGCAGCGTTGCCGCGCCGCCTGCAACCGAGATCGCCCCGCAGAGCATCAAACCGATAAGCATTGTTTTAGTTTTGTTCATCTTTTTTCTCCTTACTATAAAATTTTTATTGTTTCCTTACGGGAAACTTCCCCCCGACGACGTTACGCCGTCGGGGAAATTTCGTTTTTTAACCCCAATTCTCGGGTTCTCTTTCGCCGCCTGTTATGGTGCCGTCACCGTTCCCGGTCATGCTGCCCGTAACAACGTCCTGCGGCGCAAAATATACAACCGTAAAAAGTAAGTCCTCGTATTTTTTCATAATGACATCTCCTATCCTTTTACTTGCAACGTGCAATTTGCAAAATCCGTCGTTACGATAACGTAACCGTTTTCAACCGTATACGCGCTTTCGTCAAGCAACTTACCGTTCAAACATACTTTCTGTCCTGCCGTATACGCCAAAGAAAGTTTCACTTTCAAGGCGGTGTTCGCGTTCTTCTTTACGTCGGAAATCGTCACGGAAGAAGCCGTCGCGTAACAGGTATAGGTGTTTTCGCCGAACGCAAGATTTTCCATACCGAAATACTTCAATATCGAGCCGAGGTTCGGGGCAATCGTCAACGTATCGTATTTCGCGTCCAAACCGAGGAATATTTTCGGAGCCGCCGCCATGACCATTACGGCTTCCTTAAACTCGTCCTGCAAACCGTATTTGCCTTGCGTACTGCCGCCCTGCAAATCGCCGCTCTTCGTGTAGTAGTTTGCAAAAAAGTTCGCCCAACCGTCCGTTGTCGTATTCGTATTCTTCGCTTGAACATCCTGAAACCAATCCTTAATTTCGGAAAGCCGCGCATACGCATTATCCGCGCCGTACGTCTTTGCCCTCGCCAACAGGTCGTAATAGGATACGTGCATTATCGTACCGCCGTCTTGACAACGCTCCCCGAATGCTTTATCGATATAGAATGCCGTAAAATCGGATTCTTTCAAACCCGTTTGAAGCACTGTTGAAATGTACTTCTGATTATCCTTCGTCGTGGAAACGGGCGCAAAAGGTTGTTCGTAAATTTTACCACCCGTCACTTTATCGCCGCTGACCGTTCGCGTTCCGCCGATCCAACTCATAATCGAATTCGCCTGTTCCGTCGTGGCGATACCTGCCTCAACGGCGTGTAAATTCAATTCCGTAAAGCCGTAATCCATCAAAGTGCCTGCTTTATTGCCGCCTTTCGAATCGACGTCGTAAACCGACCAAGCGAATCTGCCCGTAGTCGAATTATAGAACGTCGTCCGAATGTTAGACTTGACCTTCTCCGCGAGCGTCCGTAAGCTCTCTGCCGTATGGCTATACGTAGCCGTTTGCAACGTTCCCGACAAATCATACCATTCGACAGACGCCGTTTCCGTCACGGAAATTCCTTCCCGTGCGAGTGCTTCTTCCATATCCGCCAACGCAAGCAACGCCTCGTAGAAGTAAATATTCGCGTCGGTATTCAAATGTCCTGCGGGATAAATATCCCAGAAACCGTTCGCCGCGCCTTGATAGGAATCGTGTCTGTGCAAATACGAAAGATTTACCAATCCGTTTTTCCCTTGCAAGGGTTCGAGCAGGAACAACATCGCCCTTCTTGCACGCGTAATGTTTTGCGTCAACAAATCCAAATCGTTGTGATTCGCCGCGTATTCGTTAAGCGAAACGATATATTTCGCGCCGTTCGTGCTATGGCGAGAATCCGCCGTCGCGCGTATATAATCCAATCCTACACACACTTCCGAAGTCGAATCTTTTGCAATCAATACAACGCGAAGCCCCGTCACGGTTTTTCCGTTCTCTTTGTTACCGTAAACCACCTCGCCGACACCGTAATTCGGGTGCGTATACAAGGGGAAATACGAGCGATACATTCCCGATGCCTCGGGGAACGTATAAGGATTGTTTGCATACTCCGATTGCGTTACCGAATACCACGCGCCGCCGATCTGCCATTCGACCGCATAATCCGTAATCGCTTGATTCGGATCGTCAATCAACAAGCGCAACTCGATAAACGGCGCATTATAGGTCGAATAGGAAATTCCCGTCTTTTCGTAAACAATCGCATTCGTCGCGCCGTTTGCGCTGGAAAGCCCTGCCTTTGCCGTACCCGTATAGAAGGCTACGCCGTTCGATTGCGTCGCCGCGCTACCGTTTACCGTCCAACCCGTACTATTCTCATACGCTTTATCGATATTCGACGCCGTTTCTAATTCCGCACCGAGTGCAGAATCCGTGATTCCGCTGTCGTTAAATTCCGCGTGATAGCTCTCCCAGCCGTCGCATTCGGAATTCGGCAACGTCCAACCTTGCCCCGGCATCAACGTATACGAAGTCACCGTGGAATAATTCGGTCCGTTATCCGTCGTATCGGGACAAGTATCGTTGAAATACGTATATACGTTACCGTTTCTGTCCACGTCGATATTGTTGAAATAATACACGGCATACCCGTCCGCACTGTACGTTGCGCCGTCGTTTGCCGAGCTTTCGTTTCTTGCGAAATCCGTCGCCTTAAACCAAGCCACGCCGTTCATGAACCAATCTTGCTGATATGTCCAACCGCTTGCCACGCCGCTATGCGTCACGGCATACGCGCCCGACATCGAATACAACTCGAAATAGTCCTGCAAAAAGATTGCCATTTCCATCTCGGAAGCATAATACGTCAAGCTCGATTTCGTTCCGTACACAAACCGCACGGTAAACAAATTGTTTTCAAAGGATTTTTCCAAAACTCGCTCGGAGCGAATCGGTTCGCCGTCGACAAGCAACAAAGGCTCGACCTCCGCAACCGTTACAAGCGTTACTACGCCGTCTTCAATCGACTGCGTTTGAATCGCACTCACAGCCGACCCTATCGTATCGGTCGTCAATGCGAACGTCGTGCCGTCAAACGTCAAATCCGCGATTCTGTTTGCATAGCCTACGAGGACGTCTTTTTGAGCCGAAGAGCCTTCGCCTGCCTTATACGCCTCGGTTGCCACTTCGTAAACGTTTCTCACGTGGTTTTCCGCTTGGAAACAGCCGTATGCATAATCGGTCGTACCGTCCGCATACTTCACCGAAACGTATGCCCTTGCCGCGTAATCGCGATTGTAGTTTGTTGCGCGTATCGTGTGAATCGTCGCACGCGCCGTCATCGCGCCGTCCTTGAAAGCATAGCCCTTTTCCGCCAATGCGTAGAAATTCAACGGTTGCGCGCTATGCCCTATCTCGAATGCCTCGCTCCCCATAAGCTCCTTCGGCAAAACGAGCATTCCCACAGCCTGCACGTAGGATTCGCACGACGTATAAGACGCCTCTTGCAAATACGCCGTGAAACGGATACCCGATTCGTCCGCCGTATCCGCCATACGAATAGACGCGCCGTTTTCTAAGGCATACTCCAAATACACGGCGTGGATCGTACCAGCTTCGGGGGCGGTCGTTCCGCCTTTATACAGTTTTCCGTTCAATTCCCAACCGAGGAAAATGCGGTCCGCCACACTCTCGTACGCAGGAAGAATCTCCCCTTGCGCCACGAGATTTTCGGGCTTTTGCGTTAAAATATTCCATACGTCGTGATAATCGTCGTAAACAATCCACAAATCGTTTTCGACTACATACACGGACAAAACGCCGTTGTCTTTTGCGTAGGCGAGAGAAGGAATTTGACAACCTGCCTTGACATAAACGTAAGACGGTCCTTTATCCCACGAATACGGGGGTTGAAGTTGTAAACCGAACGCGCCCCAACGAGTAAAGAAATTGAGGAATTGCGCGCCGAGATGCAAATCCTCGACTTTTTTGCCGTCGATTTCGATATACTCGTAGGTGTTCAAATTTTTCACGCATGCGCTTATATCGACGTTCGCTTCGGTCGTGCCGTAATCGCCTTCCGTCAACCAAAAATATAAAACGTTATTGGTAGATTCTTTTGTATCGTTATATTTCACTTCGGAAACGGACGTTGCCGTTTCGTTGAATACCAACGGTTTTACCCAATCTATCGCGTTACTGTCGTTCGGCGTACCGTTGACGAACGTTTGCGCCTCCGCCGTCGTATATACGACGTTACCCGTATAGGACGGAAATTCCGTCCCCTCGGGAATCACGATTTTCGTAACCGTTTTCGCCGTGTACGCAGCCGCATTCAACGGATAACTGATAGAGCCCGTTTCATTCCAAACGTTATAATACACGTTCGTATCGCCGCTATTTGCCAGCGCTTCTTTCAACGTCACGCAGGTGTTCCCTACGTAAATTTGAATTTTATCGAGCGTATTATACTCCGCATACGTCGTCGAAACCGTCGTTGCTCCCGCTTTTTGATAATCGTTCGTTTCTAAAAAGAACAACAAACGATTCGTATCGCGGAGATGAATTTTCGTAACCGACGTTTCCGTCGCGCTTGATTCTTCCTGCTCCATCCAATCCGTCGCATCGGTTGATGCAGACGAATTATTCAAAAACATCTGTGTTTTCTTCGTCACATACACAACGTTTCCGTCTACCGAAGGAAATTCCGTCCCCTCGGGAATCACGATTTTCGTAACCGTTTTCGCCGTGTACGCAGCCGCATTCAACGGATAACTGATAGAGCCCGTTTCATTCCAAACGTTATAATACACGTTCGTATCGCCGCTATTTGCCAGCGCTTCTTTCAACGTCACGCAGGTGTTCCCTACGTAAATTTGAATTTTATCGAGCGTATTATACTCCGCATACGTCGTCGAAACCGTCGTTGCTCCCGCTTTTTGATAATCGTTCGTTTCTAAAAAGAACAACAAACGATTCGTATCGCGGAGATGAATTTTCGTAACCGACGTTTCTTCTTCCGTACGAATTGTTTTACCCGTCCAATTTGTTCCGTCGTAAGTGAACGAAACGCCTTGCTTTATCACGTAACAAGTTTCCGTAGAGTCCCTATAAAAAGCATAAGAAGGAAATTGCGTCCCGGCAGGAATCGTCACCGTATCGCCCTCAACAGGTGCCGAAGTTATAGGGATCCAAAGAGCCTTGCGCCCCCACATCTGCATAAAAGTAACATTTCCACTGTTATATGCATTTGCAAGCGTCACATTATTCCATTTAATATTGGTCAAGGTGTTCAAGTTCAAAAGATCTTGAAGCGTATACGTTGCCTTATTATTTTCGGCATTCGCATAATCGCAGCTTGACAAATAAAAACCGAAATGCGTATTGGCAAATTCCATAGACGTAACATTCGTTTCGGTTTCCGCAAACAAAGGATGCTGAATTCCCCACGTAGTTTCGTCATGCGTCCAAGAACTTTCCGCCGAAGCCGTATAACAAGTCATCGCGTTTTCCGTCAAATATGCCTTTGTCGGAAACTGTGCGCCTTTCTTAATTGTGAGTACGTCATACTTGGAAAGCTGTACTCCCTCAAACGCAAACGCCGCTTCTCCATACAGATTGATAAAGAAACTCGACACTCCGAGTTCACGCATACTCTTTCCGTTTACGAATACGTAATCGAGCGTATTTAAGTCACCAAGTTTTGCTACGGCATAATTCGTATTTGCCTCTATAGTGTCGAACTCACTATCCGCAGTAATATTCAACATTACACGCTTATCCGCATAACGCCTGACCGACACCGACGTTTCCGTTGCCGTAAACGTCGATGCGGCGGATACCGAAACCCGTTCGTTATTCCAAAGCGCCGTACCGAACGCCAAACCGAATACCGCGACAATGCTTAAAAAAATATGTATGCAATATTTTTTAATTTTTCTCAAATTCTTACCCTCCTCACCTTTTATTTCCTACGATACTTTTAACCTTTCAAGCCCGTCATCGCTACGCCTTCCATCAATTCCTTTTGGAAGAACGCAAAACACAAAACCCCGGGAATCATCATAATGACGCCGATTGCCATTTGTTGATTCGCAAACATCGGGTCGGATACGCTGGTCGAACGTCTGTACAATGCCAAGGAAAGCGTCCAAAATTCCTGCTGGTTGGAGATAAAAGACATCGGACCTTCGAAATCATTCCACGTAGCGTTGAAATTTTGCACCGCCAAATAAATCAAAATGGGTTTTATCAACGGCAAAATGATACGCCAATAAACGGTAAAGCTATTTGCTCCGTCAAGGGTTGCCGCCTCGCAAAGCGAATTCGGTATGCCGCGAATAAACTGACGAATCAGGAAAATGTTCATCGCGCCACCGCCGAACCAAATCGGCAACCACAACGGATACAAACTGTTGTTCCAGTTGATCTTTTCGTAAATGATGTATTGCGGAATCGCCGTAACCAGCGACGGCAACAAAACCGTCGATAAGATTAAGGTAAAAATCAATTTATTGCAACCGCAATCCACCTTCGCCAATCCGTACGCAGTCAAAGACGCCATCAAACAAACGCCGGCAATCTTCATCACGCAAATAAAAATCGTATTTTTCAAATACCAAAGGTTGTATTCGTCGAAAAACGCCGCATACGCCTTCATACTGAACGAAGAAGGCCACAAAGCGTTGGTGCTCGATTCCGCCGTAGACATAAACGAACGCACCAACAGACAATACACGGGGAAAATCATCACCACGGAAAACAAACATAAAAACACGTAACTAACCGTCTTTTTAATGACTTTGTTTCTATGCATATTCGCCTTTACGTCCTTCGCGAATGGCTGTTCCGGGTCGACGTTCGGCAAAATCGTTTCTTGCTTAACTGCTTCCATTTTACGCATCCTCCCCGTAATACACCCACTTGCTCGTCTTAAAGACAAACGACGTCAACAAACCGATAATCAAGAACAAGAACCACGACAACGCACAGGCATAGGAATAATTCGCCTCGCCTCTGTACGTATCGTAAATCTTCACCACGATAAAGTACAACTGATCCCTTGCCGCAGGGTTTGCCGTACGCAACGGATAAATACCGCTGTACGACTGCAAAGCACCGATAATCCCCGTAATCAATAAATAGAAAATCATCGAAGTCGTCAAAGGAATGGTAATATTGAAGGTTTTTTTCCAATATCCCGCGCCGTCGAGATCCGCCACTTCATACAATTCCCCGGGAACGTTTTTCATTTGCGACAACCACATGATCATATTGCCGCCCCAGCCCGTAATACTCGTTAAAATCAAGGTCGGAAAAACCGTGCTTTCTTGGCTGTAAAAGGAAAAACCCTTTAATCCGAACAAACGCAAAACGGTATTCAAATACCCGTAATTCACGTTGAGTATATCCGTCCACAGCAAAGAACCTGCCACCGACGGAATTAAACACGGCAAATAATACAACACGCGGAACGTAGAAATCCCTTTCAAATTTTGATTCAAAAAGAGCGCAAGCAAATACGAACCGACCATATTGAAAGCAATCGACACGATCGCGTATCGAAAGGTCAGGAATAACGACGTGCCTACGCCGTATATTCCCGTCCAACCGCGCCTGCTGAAAATTTCTTTGTAATTTTGCAAACCGAAATTGCTAAGTTCAAAAGTATAATTGTTATAATCGTGGAAGCTGTACCAAAGCGAGAGAATCATCGGGATAAACGTGAAACACAACAGCCCGACGAGCACGGGAATCTGATACAAAAATCCGCACGCCCTCTTTTTCAGTTTACTCCACTTTTTCGCATTAGCGTTTCTCATACAGCCGCCTTTTTATTGATTTTCTTTTACTTTTTTATTAAACTCGTTCGTTTGCGTCGTCAATTTGTTTTCGAATTTATTGACTTCGCCGCTCGTCTTGTTTTGCAAATCGCTGAGAATAGCCGTAACGTTGGAACGAAGCGTCGTACGAATCTGCGTATCGTAACGATTATACGTGGTCAAACGAAGTTCCTCCCCGGCAAGCCAAGCGGAATGATTTTTATTCTCGCCCATAGCTTTCGTCCAAGAGCCGCTCTTTTCCAAAGACTTCAACACGGGAACGCTCGTACCGAACGTACCTGCGACTTCCTGTCCTTCTTCCGTGATGATATACTTAATGAAATCCCAGCAAAGTTCTTTATTCGTCTTCGAAACGCCGTTAACCGTCTGCGTTTCGTTCGCCTTCTCTCTCGTAATCGCATACCCGGAACAGCCCGCACCGATTGCTTCCGCAGGGAAAGGAAGGAAATCCACCGTGCCTTCACGCTGTTGATATGCCGTATACGCCGTAGGTCTTACGCACGTTGCCATCAAGGTATAACCTTTCTTAAAATCGGCTTCCGAACCGACGATCGTCTCGTTTACGAACAACTCGTCGTAAAGTTTTCTCATAATCTCGCGATTCTTTTCACTGTCCAAATTCAACGTGCCGTCCTCTTTCACGAGTCCGTCGCTGCCCATTGCGTTAAACACCGTCGTATACACCGGTTCCCATTGTAAGAACAGCGAAATCACGCGATACGTTAAAGCATACGCCGCACCCTTCGCTTCGATTTTTTCCGCAGCGTCTTGCAAAAATTCGATAAACGTCGTCATATTCCAAGCTTCGCTTGAAAAATCGGTAGGGACTTCGATACCGAACTGTTCGAAAAGTTGCGTATTGTACGCAATACCGATCTTATTGTAGTCGCGAGGCGCATAGTACAAACCGTATTTCGCTTCGGTACTTTCGCTCAAAGGCTTATATTCGCCGGAATAGGAAGCCGCGTGCAACATAGAATCGTAATAATTGGAATATGCGGTCTCCGAGCTCGACTCATAAAACTCCCTCAAATCCAAGAAGAAGTTCCCCTTTTCCGCCCAAGGCGCAAACAAGTCGTCGGGAACCCATACGATATCGGCAAGCGTCTTTACCCTGCCGTTATTGGTCATATAGTCGTCCAAACTGCCGCCGCCGAAATCTTTGACGATGATATTGACGTCCGTATGCGTCTTTTCATACGCCTCCGCCAACGTTTGCAACACTTCGATTTCGCCTTCTTCCTGCTGACAAGCAACGGTAATGTTGTATTTCCCTTCTTCACTGCTCTGCGACATAGGCGGCTTACAAGCCGTAGCCCCCAATGCCACCATAGCACACGTCATCAAGCTAATCGCTTTTCTCATTCTCATAATATTTCTCCTTATTATTTATTTTTTTTCGCGCGAAACGCGTTTTTCTTTTTCCGACAATTCTTTTATTTGTTGTGCACACAACAAATAGCCCTAGGGCTGACTTGCCGAGAACCGTTGCGCCGTTTCGCGCACTCCGTCATTCGGTTTTGCTTCCGTTTATTTTTGCTTACGTTTTTTCAAACATAACGCAGCCGCAAACAAGGCGCAACTCGTCAAACAGCTTGCGTCCAACGCCGAGAAACAACCGCCGCCTACAACGTCGCTCGTTCCGCTCGACGCGGAATCCTCCGTTTCGTTTTTCGTGAATTTCGCAATCAAATCGAGATTATCGGAAACCCTATCGGAGGAACGCCATTCTCTTTCGCCGTTATACCAGCCGATAAACGTATATCCCTCTTTTTCGGGATCGGCAGGAAACGCGTTTGCGGGAATCTTCTCGCCGTCTTTTACTTTTACGGGATTTGCTCCGTCGAACGTCACCGTCCACTGCACCCCGTCTTGCAAACTCCATTCGCCGCCCTCGGCTTTCGTAAATTCCACAGCGGAATCGACGGTGTAATAAATCACCCTGTATTCGCGCAAAGTCGCTTCGGGGTTTTCATACGCGGGAACGCAGAAGCCTTTCTTGAAAACGATAGAAGAAATTTTGCTGTCTTTCGTCAAACCGGGGACGTTAAACGCAAACGTTCCGTAACCGTCGTAATTGAAATACGCGTTTACCCATTCTTTACCGTTCGCGGAAATATACTCGCTCACGGCAACGCCGTCTATTATGATATTCGCAAACAAATCGTTGTTGGGGAAAAGACTCTCCAAACCGCCCGTCGCAAGTTTCAAATCCCCTTCCGCGGGATAATCCGTGCCGCTGAGCGTGAATCGCAATACGTTGTCCTGACCACTTACGTTAAACGATACGTCCGTTATTTTCACCGTGCCTTTTTCCGTATTCGCACGCCAATTCGTTGACATATACGTATCGGGAGCCCAGTCGATAAAATCGATTGTAGCCGCTTGCACGTACGCGATTCTTTCCGTAGGATACAGTTCTTTGTCCGTGAATTTATAGGACGGGAACTCGCAGTCTTTCAACACGGTAATCTTCACGAAGGATTCCCCGTGATAACCGCCCAACGCATAAGCGACGCAATGTTCTTCGCCCCAAATATTGTAATACATTTCTTTCGTGCCGCCTTCGCATTCATAGGCTTCACGCAAAGTGATATATTCCGTTTCCGAGGTCCAAAGCCATACTTTGTCGAGCGTATTGTAATTCTTTGCGCGCGACGGGCTGATTGCCACCTGTTTCGGTTGCCCCGTTGCGGAATCTACTTCGGGAAAATCGTCCAAATCTTCGGGAAGGTAGAACAGAATGAAGCAATGCGGTTTGCCGTTGGGCAACGCCTGCGTTTCGTCGCCGCGGATCTGAATACCGATATAATCGTCGCTGCGTACGGCTATTTCCGTTTTACGGACAGGCAAATCTTCCGATACCGCATTATCGATTAAAATTTTCCAAGTAATGACCGAATACGGATTCGAAATATCCGTGGGGGTACACTCTGCGCTGCGTTTTTGTACGTATACCGTCTTTTTCGACGTTTCCGTACCCGAAGTATATGCCTGCGAGGGGAATTGACAATCTTCGTCTATCGTGATTTTCGCAAACGACGCGCCGTTGTAATCGTAGCCGCCGAGCTGTATCGCTACGGCGTTCCGTTCTCCCCAGATATTGTAATACGCCTCTTTCGTACCGCCCTGTTTATTGTATGCTTCTTTCAGCGTAACGAACTCCGTATCCGACGTCCAAAGCTTGATTTTGTCCATAAAGTTATATTCAAACAGCGCAGAACCGATCGCTACGGTGCTTCCTTCGTAATCGGACGTAGACAAAAACAAAATCAAGAAGCAATGATCGCGATTTTCTCCGTCTTTATGCTCGCCGCGAATATGAACGTTCGTGACGACGATCTCCTCTTCTTCGGCTTCAAGCTTTCTCTGTGCGATAAAATTTCCGTTGCCGTCCGAAGTATAAACCACTTCGGCATCGGTGACGAAACTCGTCTTTACGTCCGTGATCGGTTGCACGAAACTTGCGGAATTGTCCTCCGTCCAAGGCGTATATCCCGTATACGCCGACGCGGGAAATTCCGTGCCTTTGGGAACGACGACTTTCGTCACTCCGGTCTGCCACTCATTCGAAACCTGCACCGTATACGTATTCTGCTCCGTCCACATGTTATAGAAAACGGAATCTCCGAGAATTTCACCGAGCGTCGCCGAAGTTTCGCCCTTGTAAACGGTTATATTGCTCGAATAATTGTATTCGGATATTCTCTCGCCGGGGATACCGTTGCCGGCTACGCCTTGATAATCGGTGGCACTCAAAGAAAAACAGAAACCGTTATTCTTCCACGCCATACCCGTCAACGTCGTTTCCGTCGTTGCGTTTGCCGTTTCCGCCCGTACGTGCGTTTCCCCCGTCAACGTAGCACCCGCGTAGATGCCGCAACCGACGGCAATCGCCAACAAAGAACCAATCAAACATTTCTTTTTCATAGGGATTACTCCTTATTTTTATTTTCCTGCGTTGTAACGGTAGTTCAACCTGCCTACGGGCGCGGCTTCTCCGTCTACGTAATATTTCATTATGTCGGAAGGATCGGAAATTCCGTCCGCCACCTTGAAATCGATCGTAAAGTTTTTCGAATCGGAAATTTCGAGTCGTTTCAACGGAATCCGCACGGAAAGAGTCTTGCCGCTCAAATAGCAATCCACGTCGCAAACATTCGTGAACGCATACATGCCCTGTGCGTTTACCCGTTCCAAACTCGTCTTAGACAAACCGAATTTCGGAGCCGTACGATTTAATACGAACTGATACCCTTCCCAGGAAGGCAGCTCGCTTCCCTGTACGGAAAGGAGAATATTCAAGTTATTCTCGGCGTTTTCCTCGATAACGATATCGTCCGACGTATTGATTTTGATATACAGATATTCGCCGTCGTTGACGACCTGCGTCGATACCACGTCGTTACGATTGCTCTTGTTGGAGTAAATTTCCGAACCGTCCGCATTACGGAAATTTCTTTCCGATACTTCGCCTCCGATATCCAGATACGTCCTACCCTTCTCCCAGCCGTCCGACTGCTCCAACGACGGGCTTGCTTTGCCGCCGACGAAAGAGGTTGTCGTTTGATTTTTGAACCGACGCACGTTGCGCATATTCTGCAAATAGAAATTGTCGCCGTAACCGTTTTCGTCCGCCATCATTTCCAAATCTCTCGAAAATTCCATATTGAATTGGTCGGCGAACACGGCATAGCCGCCGTACTCGTGATAATTCGTCAATTTTTGCGCAATCCACTCGTTCCAACCCGTAACCATGACTTCGTTCACCTTATCGTAATTGTCGAATGCCGTCTGCCATTGGTTTCCCAGATTCGTACCGGACAAAACGTTGCGATAGCTGTTCGTTTGCGTTTTATAATCCCAGCCTCTGCCCCAATTTCGATTATAATACAAATCGCGAAATTCCGGATGCTCGGACACGGCAAACGCATAAGCGGGATGCTGCGCCACGGAAACGTTCATATATCCGGAACTTGTGATATGTTGCGGATAAACCCAATCTATCCAAGACATATCGTCTGCGGAAAGTTTATCGTTTTTCTCGTCGTGCTGATAAGGCCATAACGTGTTTCGGAAGGTAAAATGCGACTTAAACTCGCTCAACTGCGTATCCGTTAAGTTGTCGTGCGTTTTTATGTACTCGAAAATATCCCCGTATGCGTCCGAGCCGCCGTCCGTATAATCGACGCACAACACGGGTTTTCCGTTTTCTTTATACCAAACCGAGTCATATTCCGCATTCAAATAGAAATTCCGATAAAAGGTATAAATGTTATTTCTCGAAGAAATATTCGCGCCGAAAATCGGCAAAATCCTCGGAGCGTTCCAGCCTTGTTCCTGCAAACGTTGAATTTCCGCCGCCAAGATCTTAATCGTTTCGTCGTAAGTAATTAAATTCGTCAAATCGAGTGCCAGATAATCGATTCCCGACATTACGAACAATTCCAAATGCTTTTTAATCACCCAAGGATCGTCGGAAGAATAATACCCGTAAAGCGGTTCCGCCCAATAGTGCATTGCGTTTATCGGAGACGTATCTTTCACGCTTGCGTCCGTTCCCCAAAGCGCGTCCGGATCGTTTTCCAACAATTCGCTGATATTAAAAATCCCCGACGACGTATGCGCACCGTGCCATACCCAATAAAACAAACCGACTTTGTTTTGAGAATCCGTAACCGCAGCTTCCCCGAAAGAACGCCCCAACGCGTCCGTAGCCACCAAAGAATTTATCGTGGTTGCGTAGAGATTATCCTCCGCCGAAACCCGCGTATACTCTCCGCTTTGCACGTCCTCACCGCCGAAACAACCGACCGCAGAGGCAAGCATCGAAAGCGCAAGCGTTAAGCTTATCAGATTTTTTTTACGAGCCATCGTTTTACTCCTTTGTTTATTTTCTGTACGAAGCGATTTCCACGAGTTTACCGCCTTGCAAGCGAGATTCCTCCGCCGCGAGTGCCATATAATGGCTTTCGATCGACTTATCGATATCGGTAGCCACGTCGGGTTTGCCGCCCGTCATAACTTCATACAATTCGTCAATCATTCTGTGGTCGCCGCCGCCATGCCCTTCCAAATCGTCGGTGAGTTCGCTGATCTTCCAGACGGTATTTTCACCGAAGTATTTCTTTAAGGTGATCGTATCCCCGCCTTCGTTAAGATCCAACTCCCCTTCCGTACCGAAGAAACGAATATCTCTGCCGCCGTCTTTTACAAACGCCTCCATTTTCAACGTCGCCGTCACGCCGTTTTCAAATTGCATAATCACCGTCTGATTATCCACGACGTCGTTGTCGCAGGCAAATACGCATCTGCCGTAGGGGCTGTTTGTAATGGCTTCCGACAAAGCTTCTTCCGTCGTGGGATACGCATCGGTAATCAAATCGAACGGGAAACGATTCGCCGGTTTTCCCGCATCCTTCCACATGTCTATATAAATTTTCTTAGCACTGTATACGCACGTGTCTACGTACGGACAATTTACGCATCTGTCCGCCGCGCCTTGCGGCTTGTTTTCCGCCTTGAAATACGCAAGACTGCCCATAGACGCCACGGAACGGCAGCTGCTTCCCGCGAAGTCTTGTATCAAGTCCAAATCGTGACAGCATTTCGCCATAATCATCGGCGTAGACATTTCCCGATTGCGCCAATTTCCTCTCACGTAGGAATGTGCTTCGTGCCAAAACACAACGTTTTCCGTATGGTCGATAGAAACCAATTTTCCGATTGCGCCGTTGTTCAAAATTTCTTTGAGCTTGCGCATCATTACCGTATAACGCAAAACGTGACAAACCATAATTTTTCTGCCCGTTTCGTGCGCCAATTCCGAAAGCTCTCTCAATTCCCGAGGGTCGTCGGAAATAGGTTTTTCCAACACGAGATCGTACCCTAAGTTCAAGGCTTTTTTTGCCATACGCACGTGCATTCTGTCCTGCGTTGTGATAAACAGCACGTCGCTCCGCTTCTGTTCGAAGAATTTATCTTCGTCGTCGAAACGGTTGTCCGCCTCCACGCCGAACAAATCCCCGTATTTTTGTAAACGCACGCTATTGATATCGCATACATTCGTAATCTTAAACTTATCCGTTTGTTCAACGAGGTATCTTCCGTAAGCTTCGCCGCCTCTGCCACCAAGCCCGATAATAGAAACTGTAACGATTTTATTCATATATATTCTCCTTTTCCTCTGTTACGCTTTTTTGATTGATATATACGTTCGTCGCCAAACTTTCGCTTTCGAAACGCTTCTTCGCTCGATAAAACGTCGTGGGCGACTTAAAGCCGCATTTGTATAAAATTTCCAGAGTCGTCATATTCAGACTCTTATCCGTCATCAAAGCGTTCGCTTTACGAATTCGCAACATATTGATATACTCTCGAAAGCTTCGCCCGATGCTCTTTTTCAACACTTTCGAACAATAATCTACCGAATACCCCAACGATTTGGAAACCGTCGCCAACGTGATATCCTCCAAATAATGCTCGTGCAAGTATAACAACAGCACCTTGATAAATTCCTCTCTGTCGTTTTTCAGCGTTCGTTTCGTCAAGCCGTAACTTTCCGACAGATAGGAAAACAAGATGTCGGCATAACCTAAGTCCTTAATATGCATTTTATCCGTTTCCTCGTACCAAGCGGAAACCAACGCGAAAATTTTCTCATTGAGTTTCTTATCCGACATATACGTCATAAACGTTTGATTCGGATACAAATCCCTAAAATCCTGTAAATATTCCCTACTGAGTACCAAAACGTACGCCGACAGTTTTTCCGTCAAATGTTTATACCAGTGTCCTTCGTAACTGTCCACGAAAAAGATATCGCCCGCTTCCAATACGTACGCTCTGTCGTACAAATACCCTTCGGCACGCCCTTCCAACATAAAAATAATTTCTATGCTGTCGTGAAACTCCCCGACTGGTTGCAACAAATCGTCCTTTTTCAGGTAGATGTATTTGGAACCGTCCGTTTCACCCGAATAATACTGCACTCTCATACTTTACTCTCCCACCGCACTCGACGTGCGCAAGGCATGCCGACCGCATATCCGTACTTCTATTGTACGATAATATTTTTATCAAATCAATACATTTTTTCGGAAAATGTGTTTCAAAATCCGACATTTAGCAAAAAATACGGCATTTTTTGAACCAATCCGATTCTTTCACAAAAAAAAGGAACTCTTTTTGAGACGAAAAAATCCGCTCCTTGTTTCAAGAGCGGATATTTTTCCCGTTTTTTATTTTTCTTCGAGCAATCGATCCTACGTCGTCGAATATTTCCGAATCGTTTGCCCTCTGCCGAACTCCGTTTCCACCACTTCCCCGAAACGAAATCATTGTAACATCTTTTCCGTTCCTTGTCAATACTTTTAGAAAAAACGGTTCACCTCCCTCTCCGTCACAATACGTACACGTATACCTGCCTGCCTCGTTACACGCCGCTATACGCCGAAAAACCGCC
>CAZEVL010000035.1:0-17440 GCA_964515795.1 uncultured Clostridia bacterium
AACACCCGAATGACGGAGTCAGAGTCCGTTGCCTTACCGCTTGGCGACGCCCCAAAATAAGAAACCGACGTTTCGATTACTAAGATAGTATAGCAGACTTTTTCTTTTTTTGCAAGCGTTTTGCTATCGTTTTTAAGAGCTTTTTTCAAAAAAAGTCAAAAAAAATCAAAATTCCTCTGTGTTTTTTTGTTTTCCTGTGGTATGCTATAAAAAAATCAAGGAGAAAGGTTATGTTTTTAAGCGAACTCGTCGGGAAAAATATTTGTGTGGGGCAAACAGTCCGCGGAGTGTGTTTAGGGGTGGGGTTATCTCCGAAAACTTTTGCCGTGAAATATCTGCTTTGCGCGCGTTCCGCGCAGTCGAAAACGGTGGAGTTTTCTATCGGTATTTCCTCCGTACGGGAAATCGGCTCGGAGATTGCCCTGTCCCGTTTACGTGCCGTCTTGCCGAAAAATTGCGAAAAGATTTTTTTGAATCAACCCGTTTACTTGAACGAAGGCGTATATTTGGGTACGCTTGCCGACGTGGAACTTGTTTCCTTTACGGCGATAAGGTTGTTGACGGATCGTAAAATCGGCTATTCCGCATTATCGATCGTGGCTTGTTCCGATGCGGTGATTTTGCGGAGAGAACAAGCGTTTCCGCTCGGTCAACGCATACCTGTTCCCGTCGTTTCAAGCGTATGCGAGCACAACGAAGCGGTGGTGACGCGGTCGGTTTTGAAGAACGCGGCAAGAAAAGGGGCGTTGATTCGGTTGACGTTGTCCCTGTCGCCGTTCGGCGTGGAGTTCGCGGAATTTTCCCTCGCATAGTCGTTGGGTTTTACGACTAAACGGAATATTTTGCCGAAAGTTTCAAAAGATATCCGAACGTTTCGTTGAGGATACGCACGTCCTCGGCGGTGCATTCGGATTTTTTCAAATATCCGTTAAACAGTTTGGTAAGCTCTTCCGCTTCCATGCGCTCCGTTTTCGATAGGGGCGCATTTTTTATTTTTGCGAGCAGGGCTCGCGCGTGTTCCAAACGAAAAGTTACTTTTTCGCCGCCTGTTTCTTCTTTTTGCGGCGCGGGTTGCAATGCCGTGTGCAATCGTGCCTGTACGAAGGCGTTTTCTCGGTCGGGCAGAGTGAATTTTAATTTTCGGAGTATTTCCTCGCGCCGAGCGCGTCGTGCTTTTCGCTTTGCCCGAAGTCGAAAGGCAAGCACGAGGAGAAAACGTTGAAAACCGAATGCGACAAGCAAAGAGGCGCAGCCGAGTACGGAGGCGGACGCGGTTGCGCGGACGCTGAAAATTACGGCGAAAGCAATGCCGCCGATAACGGCGGATAGTGCGGGAAAAAAGTCGGGTTCGTCGCAACAAAAAGCAAGTACGGCGGCAAGGAAAAACAAGCCGAACGACACGAGGTCGATTTTGAAAATAAGGGCGTTTGCGGAAAAAGTTTCAAATATCCAACGGAAAAACCACACGATCTATCTCCTAAAACGAAATTTGCTAAAAATATGCCCGATTTCGCGTGTAGATTTTTGTAAAATGCAGTCCGAATAAGGGTGATTTGGTCGATTTTGCCGAACGTCCTTTCGGTGCGGTTCGAAAAAAACGATATTCAGCGGAAAAATATTCGAATGAAAATAAGGAAATGCATATTTCCGAGTAAGAAACACCGACGAAGGCTTGACAAAACGTAAAAAAATCGTTATAATCGGTAGTAGCCGAAAACGAAAAGGAGCGATACCCAATGAATGTGGTTGTTGGACAGTCGGGTGGACCGACGACGGTGATCAATGCAAGTCTTGCCGGTGTGTACGAAGCGGCAAAAAGGCTCGGTGCGGAAAAAATATACGGTATGCAAAACGGAATTTCCGGCTTTTTACAGGAACGTTTTTTGCCGTTGCACGAATTGTTGAACGAAGAAAAAGCGGAACTGTTAAAACGCACGCCGGCGTGTTATTTGGGAAGTTGCCGTTACAAATTAAAATCGGCGGAAGAAAACGCCGAGGAATACGAGCGAATTTTTGCCGTTCTGCGTAAGTACGATATAGGGTATTTTTTTTATATCGGCGGAAACGACAGTATGGATACCGTTTGTAAATTGTCGGCGTACGGAGAAAAAATCGGCAGCACGGTTCGTTTCGTGGGTGTTCCGAAAACCATCGATAACGATTTGTTGGCGACGGATCATACGCCCGGTTACGGCAGCGCGGCGAAATTCGTGGCGACGTGCGTGAAAGAGATCGTTCGGGACGTGGCGATTTACGACATAAAAGCGGTGACAATCGTCGAGGTGATGGGGCGGAACGCCGGCTGGCTTACCGCGGCGAGCGCGTTGGCGAAAGGTGCGGATTGCGAAGGCGCGGATTTGATTTATTTGCCGGAGCTGCCTTTCGATACGGAATCGTTTTTACGGAAGATAGAGGAATTGCAAAAGACCAAGAAAAGCTTGGTCGTTGCCGTGTCGGAGGGGATAAAAACGTCGGACGGGAAATACGTTTGCGAGCTTTCCGCAAACGGTCAGGGAGAAGACGTGTTCGGACATAAGCAACTGGCGGGTACGGCGCAATATTTGGCGAATCTCTGCGCGAAACGTTTGGGAATCAAAGCGCGTGCGATAGAGTTATCCACCTTGCAACGTTGTGCGGCGCATATTTCCAGTTTGACGGACGTCAACGAGGCGTACGAAGTCGGCGCGGCGGCGGTGCGGGCGGCGTTCGACGGACAGACGGGCGTGATGATTACGCTCGACAGAGTGTGTTCTTTGCCGTATTGTTGTACTACGGGCGTTGCGAAAATTTCGGGGATTGCCAATAAAGAAAAACTTATCCCGACGGAGTGGATAGACGCTGCGAACGCAGATTTGTTGCCGCCGTTTACGGAATATGCGTTGCCTTTAATTCAAGGGGAGCTTTCTCCCGTGTTCGAGGGCGGCTTGCCGAAACATTTGGTACATAATAGATAAAAGAGGTTTTTTATGAGTTATATTAAAGAAAATTTTTTGTTGACGAACAAAACCGCAGAGCGTTTATATGCGCATTATGCAAAAGATATGCCGATTTTCGACTATCATTGTCATTTGTCCGAAAAGCAGATTTTGGAAAATGCGCCGTTTAACGACGTTTATGAAATTTGGCTTGCCGGCGACCATTATAAATGGCG
Organism: uncultured Clostridia bacterium; assembly: GCA_964515795.1. GTDB lineage: Bacteria > Bacillota > Clostridia > Christensenellales > Borkfalkiaceae > Scatosoma. The sequence goes on from CAZEVL010000035.1 coordinate 3,152, forward strand.
TTTGATGCGAAATTTCGGCGTAAACGAGGAATATATCACGGGCAGTGCGAGCCATAAGGAAAAGTTTACGGCGTACTGCAAAACGCTCGGTACGGCGTTCGGCAATCCGTTGTACCACTGGTCGCAGGTAGAGTTGAAAGAGTTTTTTAATTGCGAGTTGGAAATAAACGAGGAAAACGCGGAGCTTATTTGGGATTGGTGCAACGAATATATCCGCTTGAACCGTATTACGCCGCAGAGTTTGATCGAACAGTCGAACGTGACGAACTTGTTTACGACCAACGAGATTTTCGACGATTTGACGACTTTCACGGAAATTGCGAAAAAAGATTACAAATTCAAAGTAAATCCTGCGTTTCGTGCGGACAAAATCATGAATATCGAGGCGGCGAATTATAACGAATTTGTCGGAAAGCTCGGTGCGGTGTCTTCGTTGAGCGAGCTGGAAACGGCAATCGAATCCCGTTTGCAGGCGTTTCTTGCGGTCGGCGCGAAAGCGGCGGATATTTCCGTGCAACGCGTATATCCCGTCGCGGACAGAGCGGATGCGGAAAAGGTGTTTGCAAAACGCAGAAACGGAGAGAGCGTTACGGACGCGGAGAGCGAGATCTTTAAGGGATATTTGACCTATTTCCTTTTCAAATTGTATGCGAAGTATAACGTCGCAACGGAATTACACGTCGGCGCAATGCGCAACAACAATGCGGTGATGCTTCAAAAATTGGGCTTGGATACGGGGTTTGACAGTATCGCTTCGGACGATTCCATACATACGATGTCTCGTCTGTTCGATCGTTTGAATTCGGAAAATTCTTTGCCGAAAACGATTGTGTTTAATCTCAATCCGAAAATGAATGCAGAGATTATGGCGTTGATCGGGAGCTTCCAGAGCGACGAGGCGAAAGGCAAAATGCAGTACGGACCGGCTTGGTGGTTCTTGGATAACAAAGTCGGTATGGAAAAGCATCTGCGCGATTTGACGGCAACGGGGCATATCGGCACGTTTGTGGGAATGTTGACGGATAGCCGTTCTTTGTTGTCCTATCCTCGTCATCATTATTTCAGAAGAATTTTGTGCAGCTACCTCGGAGAAATGATGGAAAACGGAGAAATGACGACGGACGAGAAGTCGGTGGGCAAGGTCGTACAGGACGTTTGTTACCGCAACGCTATGGAATATTTCGGTATGTAAGTAAATGCATATGAAAAACGATAAGATAAAACGACTTTTCGTAGACGTTTTGACGGCGATATGCGCGGGCTTGATCGTCGGCGTGGCGTATTATTTCTTTCAGAACAGCAACGGCTTTGCACCGGGCGGCGTCGGCGGATTGGCGACGATTACCTTTCATTTGTTGCAACGACAGGGGATTCAAGTTTCTTGGGCGATTTTGATGATACTTTTCAATGCGCCGATTTTCGTGTTGGTGAGTATTTTCGTCAATCGTCGTTTGGGACTTTTGTTGTTGCTCTATATTCTCGTACAATCTTTAAGTGCGGAATTGTTCGAATTTTTGCAATGGAAACCCTATTGCGTCGAGAATAATGCGGAGGATTTCGAAATCGTATTCGCTTGTATCGCGACGGGCGTTATATCGGGGCTCGGTTTTTCGTTGATGCTCCGTCGTTTCGGCGCAAGCGGCGGCACGTACGCCATTTCCGCGTTGATTAAAAAGGCAAAACCGGCAACGAACATTGCCTACGTTGCTTTTTTGATGGACAGCAGCGTGGTGGCAATCGCCTTTTTCGTTTACGGCATGAAAATTACGCCCGTGATTTGTACGCTCGTCAATTTATTCGTGGCGAATATGGTCGTGGATTCCCTGTTGGCAGGTATCAAAAACGGCTATAAATTCGAGATTATCACGGAGAACCCGGAAGAACTTTCGGCGGAGCTTATCGAAAAGCTCGGGCACGGCGTGACGGAGATTCGCGTGCACGGTATGTATTCGCATACGGATAAATATATGCTCGTTTGCATTATTCGCAAAAAGCAAGTAGGGGCGATGATGAAAATCATCAAGGCGTATCCCGGTACTTTTGCGAGTTTCGCAAAGGTAAACGAGGTGTTCGGCAGATTTAAGCAATAAAAATAAAAAAAACGGAGATAAAGAAAAAATGGAAAAATGTATTCCCGTAGTCGTCATAAAAGAACTTTCCGAAACGGATAAGATTTTGACGGCACTCAAAAACAACGGTATTCACACGGCAGAGATCACGTTCCGTACCGCATGCGCCGCGGACGCGATCGCATACGCTTGCGCAAAATATCCCGATATGAGCATCGGGGCGGGTACGGTGATCAATGCCGCGCAGTGCGAACAAGCTTTGGCGGCAGGCGCGCAGTTTATCGTCAGCCCCGGTTTGTCTGCGGACGTGGCGAAAATTTGTCGAGAAAAAGGCATTCCTTATTATCCCGGCTGCGTAACGCCTACGGAGATTATGGCGGCGTTGGAACTCGGCATCACGACGGTGAAATTCTTCCCAGCTAACGTCTACGGCGGGTTGAAGGCAATGAAAGCGTTGTCCGCACCCTTCCCTCAGATTAAATTTATTCCCACGGGCGGCGTGGACAGAAGCAACATCGACGAGTTCTTGGCTTGGGATAAGATCGCGGCGATCGGCGGCAGTTTTTTTGTGAAAGAAGCGTTAGAAAAATCGGAGGATAAATAATATGGCAAAAGTGATTACGTTCGGGGAGTTGATGTTGCGTCTTGCTCCCGAAAACTATTTGAGATTCGTGCAAAGCGACAAATACGAAGCGACGTTCGGCGGCGCGGAAGCGAACGTGGCGGTGTCGCTTGCAAACTACGGCGTGGACGTTGCGTTCGTTACGAAACTCCCTGCGCATGAAATCGGTCAGGCGGCGGTTAACTCGCTCAGAAAATACGGCGTGGATACGACGAAAATCGTTCGCGGCGGCGAAAGAGTGGGGATTTATTATTGCGAAAAAGGCGCAAGTCAACGTCCTTCCAAAGTTATTTACGACCGCGCATACAGCGCGATTGCGACGGCAAAGAAAGAGAATTTCGATTGGACGCGTATTTTCGACGGAGCGGAATGGTTCCATTTTACGGGCATTACGCCGGCGTTGAGCGACGAAACGGCGGAAATAGCGTTGGAGGCTTGTAAAGCGGCGAAGGCGAACAACGTCACGATTTCTTGCGATTTGAATTTCCGTAAAAAGCTTTGGACAAAAGAAAAAGCAGGTACGGTGATGTCGGAACTTTGCAAGTATATCGACTACTGTATCGCAAACGAAGAGGATGCCAAGGACGTATTCGGAATCGAGGCGGACAATACGGATATTTACGGCGGAAAGTTGGACAGAAACGGCTATATTTCCGTTGCGAAAAAGCTCACGGAGCGTTTCGGGTTCAAAGGCGTCGCGATTACGCTTAGAGAGAGCAAGAGTGCAAACGACAACGATTGGTCGGGTATGTTGTATACGGACGGCGAGGCGTATTTCTCCAAGAAATACAGTATGCACATCGTGGATCGCGTAGGCGGCGGCGACAGCTTCGGCGGCGGTTTGATTTATTCGTTGCTGAACGGTTACGACGCGCAAAGCTCTATCGAGTTTGCGGTCGCGGCAAGTTGTTTGAAGCATAGTATCGAAGGCGATTACAACCTCGTTTCCGCTGCGGAGGTACGTAATTTGGCAGGCGGCGACGCAAGCGGCAGAGTGCAGAGATAAAAAGACTCGAACGGAGCGAAGAAAATCTTTCTTCGCTCTGTTTTTTTTACGATTTGTACTTGCTTTTTTTTCGGAAAGCATGTATAATGTATGCGTAAAGTAATAGGGACGGAAAACGTCCCGATAAGGAGAACTGCAAATGAACGATAAATCAACGGCAAAATTGCGTGAAGCTTTGCAAGGTGATCTTACCGATTATCAGGGGATTCCTTTTTGGAGCTGGAACAATACTTTGGACGAAAAACATCTCGTTGCGCAGATCGAGGAAATGAAATCGGTCGGTATCGGCGGTTTTATTATGCACGCGCGTACGGGCTTGAAAGACGAATATTTGGGCGAAAAGTGGTTCAAGTGCATCGAGGCTTGCTTGGATAAGGCAAAAGAATTGGGCATGAATGCGTGGGTATACGACGAAAACGGTTGGCCCAGCGGCTTTGTGGGCGGTAAGCTCTTGGAAGTGGAAGAATACCGTGCACAGTTTTTGGAATATGAGGTGAAAGACGTGTTCGATGAGGAGGCGTTCGGCGTATATAAAAAGGTCGGCGACGGTTTCGAACGGATTACGGCAAGCGAAAACGGCTTGACGGAATATCATTGCGTGTATTTGCGTACCAGCCCTGCCAACACGGACATTTTGAATCCCGACGTGGTGGATGCGTTCATTCGCGAAACGCACGAGCAGTATTATAAGCGTTTCGCCGATCGTTTCGGCAAAGAGCTTGTCGGATTCTTCACGGACGAGCCGCAGTATTATCGTTGGGCTACGCCGTATACGCGCTTGGCGGCGAAAGAATACGAAAAGCGTTTCGGGGCGGATATTCGCGAAGGATTGGCGTATTTGTTCGTGCAGACGGAGGCTGGATACGAATTCCGTACGAGATACTATACCATTCTCAACGATTTGTATACGGACAACTTTTATAAAAAACTGTACGATTGGTGTACAGAGCACGGCTGTAAATTGACGGGACATTCCGTGGAAGAAACGACGCTTTCCGCACAGATGTGGGGCGGCGCGGGCTGTTCGCCTTCTTATGAGTTCGAGCATATCCCCGGTATCGACGATTTGTGTAGAAATTGCAGCCCGGAATTGGGTACGAAACAGATAGGCAGCGTGGCGAGTCAGCTCGGTTTTAAGCAGGTTTTGACGGAAACGTACGGCTGTTCCGGGTACGATGTGACGCCGCAGGAATTGAAGAGCATCGCCGAAGCGCAATATTTCAACGGCGTTTCGTTGATGTGTCATCATTTGTTGCCCATTTCCGTTGCCGGGCAGGGAAAATACGATCATCCTCCCGTATTCTCCAAACAGAATAACTGGTACGAGGAATTTAAGACGTTCAACGATCACTTTACTCGCTTGGGATATATCGTTTCCAATACGAGGGAAAACTACGACGTAGCGGTGATTCACCCGATGCGGAACGTCTATTTGGATTACTTACGCGCGCAAGACGAAAAAAGCGTTGCGGAGTTGGAACGCGATTTTAACGAATTGTTGCTTTCGCTCCGTAAAAACGGTATCCAGTACCACGTCGTGGACGAGCGTATTTTGTCCCGTTACGGCAAGGTGAACGGAGAAAGTTTGCAGGTTGGAAAATGTACCTATACGCAAGTCATCGTGCCGAAAATGAAGAGCATCGCAAGCACGACTTTGGCGTTTTTGACTGAATACAAAGGCAAATTGTTGCTTTTGGATACGCCTATGTATGTGGACGGCAAAAAAGCGGAGGTGAAGCTCGTTTCCAATCTCACCTTCGAAGAGATCGTAAGCGGTGCGAAAATTTCCTTCCGTTGCGAGGACGGAAAAGCGCTTATGACATCGAGAAGCGGGGATATCGGCGATTATATTTTCGTGAAAAATTTCTCTATGGACGAGGCGACGACCTTTACGTTTAAGGGAATCGCGCAGGCGTATAAAGCTTTGGATTTGGAAACGTTCGAATTGAAAAATATTTGCGATACGTATACGCTTCCCGAAAAAGAGAGTTTGATTTTGATTAAAGACGAAACCGCCGAACCCGAGCAAAAGACGGAAAGTAAGACGGATATCACGTCGTCGTTCCGCGTGACGGGCGTTACGGAAAACTATTTGGTGATGGATTACGGTTCGTACAGTACGGACGGAAAAGAATTCAGCGAGGAAATGCCTTTGCCGAAGCTCTTCGAAAAGTTGCTTCGCGCGGATTATAAGGGGGACTTGTATATTCGTCAGCGTTTTACGGCGAAAGATAAAATGCCCGTAAAATTCATTATGGAAAAGGGCGATCTGATCGACGTACGTTTGAACGGTAAGTCGATCGTTATGAAACAGAACGATTTCGACGTGAATTTCACGGAGGCGGATTTGACCGACGTTTTGGAGGTCGGAGAAAATACGCTCGTTTACGGCGTGCGTTACTTCCAGCACGAGGGCGTATATTTTGCGTTGTTCGACCCGATGGCGACGGAAAGCGTGCGGAATTGTCTGTATTACGATACGCATATCGAAAATACGTATTTGAAAGGCGATTTTGTCGTGAACGCGGATCGTTCTATCGAAAAGAGAACGACTTTGCCGAAACTTTCGACCGATAACTATAAAAACGGATATCCGTTCTTTATGGGTGCGCTTACGTTGGAAGGCGAATACGATTACGACGGCGTCGGGGAACGTATTTTGTCTTTGGCGCATGGTAGATTCATCGTTGCGCAGTTGTTTATCAACGGCGAGAAAACGGATATCACGATGAGCGTAGAGAAAGACGTAACGTCCTATTTGCGTAAAGGGAACAATTCCGTACGTATCGTATTGAAATCGAGTTTGCGCAACTTGTTCGGACCGCACCATTTCAAGCCGATTGCCGAACCGTTCGGCGTTTCACCCACGACGTTTACGATGCGCGGTTCTTGGGGGGACGGAGACGCGCCGGAATATACGCCTGTTTACAACAGCGTGCCGTTCGGTGTGGATAAAATCGAAATGATTATTCGATAAAAAATAAGGAAGCCGCTTTTGCGGCTTCCGATTTCTTAAAACGGGGCGGACAGGTATGCGGTGAAAGAAAAAACGTATAAGAACGTCCGACTCGGGGAAAGATTACGACGGAGGAAAAATATGGTCGATTGCATTATTGTCGGCAGCGGCGTTGCCGGCATTTCCGCGGCTTTGACGTTGCAAGCCAATCGGAAAAGTTTTTTGTTGTTCGGGACGGCTTCGCTCAGCGATAAAATTTCGAAGGCGGAAAAAATACACAACTATCCCGGGCTTACGGACGTGAGCGGCAAGGCTTTTTGCGCGGCTTTACAAGAACAATTACGGGCGGCGGAAATCGAGGTTTCGGAGGAACGAGTTTCGGGCGTATATGCTTTGAAAGACAAATTTTCCGTAATGACGCAGTCGGGAAACGTATACGAAAGCCGTACGGTTATTCTCGCTTGCGGCGTGGAATCCGTTAAACCGATCGACGGCGAGGCGGAGTTTACGGGCAGAGGCGTGAGTTATTGTGCGACGTGTGACGGTTTTTTGTATAAAGACAAGACGATTGCCGTTGTCTGTACGACGAAACGGCTGGAACACGAAATCGAGTATTTGGCGGATTTTTCGAAAAAAGTCTATTTGATTGCGATGTATAAAGACGTGGAAATCGATAGGGAAAACGTGGAAATTTTCCGCAGAATGCCGCAAAAAATCAACGGCGGATTGCGTGTGAACGGGCTCTCGTTTGCGGAAGCTCCGTCCGAAAACGTGTCTGCGGAGCTTCCTGTGGACGGGGTTTTCATGCTTCGGGAATGCGTTTCCCCCGCGACGCTTGTAGGCGGTTTGCAGACGACGGACGGGCACGTGGCGGTAACGCGTGATATGCAAACAAATCTTTCGGGTTGTTTTGCCGCTGGGGATTGTACGGGCAGACCGTATCAGTACGCAAAGGCGGTCGGGGAAGGGAATATCGCCGCACACGCCGTTTCGCGGTATTTAAGCGAGAAAAAATAAGTCAAGGAGGCGACCATGCGGGAGCGCGTCATTCTTCATTCCGATTTGAATAACTTCTTCGCTTCCGTGGAGATTGCGCTCGATCCGAGCCTGAAAGGAAAACCGCTCATCGTTTGCGGCGATCCGAAAGAGCGGCACGGTATCGTGCTTGCGAAAAGCGAGGAAGCGAAAAAGTACGGGATTAAAACGGCGGAAACGGTTTATTCCGCATTGCGAAAATGTCCGAATTTGACGATGGTGCCTTCGCATTATCGCGAATATAAACGGTATTCGCGAAAAGTTGTGGAAATTTACGAAAGGTTCACCGACGTCGTCGAGGAATGCAGCATTGACGAATGCGCGCTCGATATGACGGAAAGCACGTTTTTGTTCGGGGACGGGGAACAAATCGCGCAGAGTATTCGGGGCGCGGTCAAGTCGGAATTGGGACTTACCGTATCCGTCGGGGTGAGCTTTAATAAAGTATTTGCGAAGCTCGCTTCGGAATTGAAAAAGCCCGACGCCGTGTCCGTCATCGATCGAAGGAATTATCGAAACGTCGTTTTTCCGTTGCCTGTTTCGGACTTGTTGTTCGTAGGAAAAGCGACGGAGGAAACGCTTCGGAAAATCGGTATCCGAACGATCGGCGATTTGGCGAATGCAGACGAACGACTGCTCGTCGATTGCTTGGGAAAACGCGGTAGACAGCTCCGTATTTATGCTCGCGGCGAGGACGACGAGCCTGTCCGTGCGCAGGAAAACAAGGAGGATTTGAAATCGATCGGCAACTCTACGACGTTGGCACAAGACGTTTCGGACAGGGAGGAAATCAAACGTTGGTTTTACGCCTTGTCGGAGAGCGTGACGTCGCGTTTGCGCGCGGCTGACATCGGCAGGGCGAATACCGTGCATATCGTTGTGCGCAACGAGAATTTTCAGGATTTTTCTTGGCAAACGAAAGTGTCGCCTACCGCGCTTTGCGGCGACGTGGCGCAAACGGCGTATCGACTTTTTTGCGAACATTGCCCGTTCGGTATGCGTGTACGCATGCTCGGCGTGACGGTTTCCGGATTCGATTATCACGTGGAACAGCTTTCTTTGGACGGTATGCTCGGCGGAGAACGGGCGAAGTATGAAAAAAAAGAGCGTGCGGAAAACGCCGTGGCGATGCTTCGGGAAAAATACGGTTACGCCACCGTGCAGCGCGGTTTAATTTTGGAGGACGAGAAACTGAACGGTTTGGATATTCGAGGTAAAAAAGACGAAAAATAAAAGAGGTCAAGTCAGCGTAACGCTTCTTAACCTCTTTTTTGCAATAAAAAACTGCGCGATCCTTTTTTGCCGCCGTTCACCGAAGCGGAAACACCGTAGGTAACTCCTGCAAAGCTACCTTATGGCACACCCAAACGTCCGCTTAGTGCTGCTACATTCCTGTCCTGACACGGTTCACGGCATTGCGTTGCATAAGACCTTACGATCAACGTTCCTTGCGATGCGCAGACCTCCCATAAATATCGTCGAGAAAGGCGTTCGGCTCTGCTATAGCGGATTGCAGATGCAGGGTGCCGCTAACTCCCCGCCTACGCGCAGCCTAATTATTATACACTATTTTCAAAGAGATTGCAACCGTTTTTACGGGATTTTTTCGTGCGTTTGGTGAAAGAGTGTCGAAGATTTTGTCAAAAAGCCGTTTTTTCTATCGTTTGTATTGACAAAACGTTTCAAAAGGGGTATAATACAATCGATACGAAAGGAATATCAATAAGGAGAATATAGAAATGAGTGAAAATTGTACGCACGATTGTTCGAGCTGCTCTGCGGATTGCGCTTCTCGTAAAAAAGAAAGCTTTCTTAAAGCACCGCACGAAAAATCGTCTATTAAAAAAGTCATCGGTGTCGTCAGCGGTAAAGGCGGCGTCGGAAAGTCTTTGACGACGGCGTTGTTGGCGTCGTTGGCGCAAAAGCAAGGCAAGTCCGTCGGTATTATGGACGCGGATATTACCGGACCTTCCATACCGCACATGTTCGGCGTAAAGGAGCGTGCGACGGGGGATTCCGAAGGGATCAACACCGTGCTTTCTCCGTCCGGTATGCAAATGATGTCAATGAATTTATTGCTCGACGACGAAACGTCGCCCGTAATTTGGCGCGGTATGGTCATTTCCGGTACGGTTATGCAGTTCTGGACGGACGTCGTTTGGCAGGATTTGGATTTGCTTTTTATCGATATGCCGCCGGGAACGGGCGACGTGCCGCTGACCGTATTCCAGAGTATTCCCGTTGCGGGCATCGTCATCGTGACGACGCCGCAGGATTTGGTGAAAATGGTTGTGGAAAAAGCCGTGAATATGGCGAATATTATGAATATTCCCGTGCTCGGCATTGTGGAGAATATGAGCTATCTCACCTGTCCCGATTGCGGTAAAAAAATCGAGATATTCGGTGAGAGTAAAGTGAAAAACATTGCGGCGGAATACGGCATTGCGGCTACGGCAAGAATGCCTTTGGACGCACGTATTTCCACGCTTGCGGACGAAGGAAGAATAGAAGATTACGAAACTGACGCTTTGTGCGATATTCTCGCGCAGATCGAAAAAGCCGAACCTCGAAAAACGGAAGAATAAAGCGTATGGGTTATCGAGCGGAAAAACTGAAAGTCGAAAATAAAGTCAAAATACTCAAAAGAGTATTGCTTTGCGTGGTCGTCGGGATCATACTGTGTCTTTGCGTTTTTTCCGCTTTCGTGCCGTCTGCAACTTGGAAATATTACGTTAAAAAACCGAAAGTAGGGAAACGGGGCGAAGGAGAGCTTCGCATACACTTTATCGACGTGGGACAGGGCGACGCTACTTTGTTGGAGCTTCCCGACGGGAAAACCATGTTAATAGACGGCGGAAACGAGGCTGCAACCGTGACGGTTATGCGATATTTGAACGCATTGAACGTGAAAACGATCGATTATTTGGTGGTTACGCATACTGATATCGACCATTGCGGCGGGTTGGACTCCGTCGTGAAATATAAAAACGTCGGTACGGCGTATTTACCGAACGCTTCGGTAGACGTGAATACGGAGTATGCGCAGTTGTGTGCGGCGTTGCAGGCGAACGGTTGCAAACAAACGCTTTCTTCGAGATCTGTGGAAATCGTCGGGGCGGAGTATCGTTTTTCCTTCTTGTATCCTTATACGGCGACGAGAGAAGACGAGGCGGAAAAGAGCGACGCCAACGAGGAATCCGCGGTGATTTGGTTGGATTATCACGGCGTAAACGCACTGTTTACGGGCGACGCTCCGCAAAGTATGGAAGAGATTTTGCTTCGTGACGACGCACTCGGATTGTTTGAAAAACGTCGGGTGGATTTGCATTCGATTGAAATTTTGAAAGTGGCGCACCACGGTAGCGCGTATTCCGGTTGTGCGGAGTTTTTATCGACGATCGGCGTGCGGACGGCGGTGATTTCCTGCGGAAAAAACAACGTCTACGGACACCCGTCCTCGGAAACGTTGGAAAGATTGGAAAGCGTAGGAGCGGACGTATATCGAACCGACGAGAGCGGACACGTCGTTTTGACGATATCGGCCGACGGAACGTATGCGGTGGAAACGGTGAAGTCGTAAAACGGGGGTACCGTGTATGAGTTGAATGCGCTTAGCGAGGTCGTTTTTATGAAAGCGGCTTCGCTTTTTTGTGCGCGTTCGTTCGTCGGGAAACGTTTCGGGAGTTGAAAACGTTCGAGAAAGAAAAACTTTTTTTCGAAAAAATGTATTTTTCTTTCCGTTGACACAGATTTTCACCGCATTTTCATTGTAATATGTGAAAAAATTTGCTATAATATAGAGGTAGCATGATAGTAAAATAACGCCTGTGGCGAAAAGAGAGTTAGGTCAGTAGTGGAAGCAGTAAAATTTGAAAACGTATATTTTTCCTATGAAACGGCGGATTCGGACGGGGAGGGCGCGGTGTTTGACGCAGAAAGCGTATTTGCGCTCGACGGCGTGAATTTTTTCGTGGAAGAAGGAGAGTTCGTTGCCGTTTTGGGGCATAACGGAAGCGGTAAATCCACCCTTGCGAGGTTGATTAACGGATTGCTTGTCCCTACGTCGGGCAAGGTTACCGTTTTCGGGGCGGATGCCGGCGACGAGAAAAATTTATTCGAGATCCGCAAACAAGTGGGGATCGTATTTCAAAATCCCGACAACCAAACGGTGGCGTCTATCGTAGAGGACGACGTTGCGTTCGGACCGGAAAACATCGGCGTACCGCGAGAGGAAATCGGGGAGCGTATTTCTTTTGCGTTGAATGCGGTCGGAATGGAGCAATTCCGCACTTCGACGCCTTCACGGCTGTCGGGCGGTCAAAAACAACGCATTGCGATTGCGGGCGTGCTTGCGCTCAAACCGCGCGTTATGATTTTGGACGAATCGACGGCGATGCTCGATCCTCGCGGCAGAAAGGAAGTTATGGACGTCGTATTGCGGTTGAACAAGGAAGAAAAAATCACCGTAATTTTGATTACGCATTTTGCGGAAGAGGCAATGCTTGCGGACAGAGCCGTCGTGATGAGCGGCGGAAAGATTGTTTTGCAAGGCTCGCCGGAGTCGGTACTGAAATGCGGCGACGAGCTGGAAAAATATTCGCTCACGTTGCCGAAGCCTTTGAAAATATGTCGCGGTTTGACGCAGGGCGGTTTGCCCGTGTCGGATGCGATGACTGCGGAAGGGGTAGCGGAAAACATAGTTACCGCTTTACGGGGAAAAACATTGCGTTCCGTCCGTTCGGAAGCGCGAGAAACGAGTATGCCCGAGCCGCAAGGCGAGGTCGGGCGTGTAGTTTGCAGAAATTTGCGCCACGTTTACAATGAGAAGTCGGCGTTTGAAACGTATGCGTTAAACGGTGTGGATTTGGATATTTATCCCGGTGATTTTTTCGGAATTATCGGACATACGGGCAGCGGTAAATCGACGTTCGTACAACATTTGAACGCTTTGTTGAAAGTGCCCGAGGCAGAAAAGAAATATAAGCCGAAAAAACTCAAAAAGGGACAGACGCCGCTCCCGAAAACGATTTTGCGAGTGAACGGGTACGATTTGACGGACAAAACAACCGATTTTAAGTCGTTGCGCCGTAAAGTAGGTATGGTGTTTCAGTATCCCGAATATCAGCTTTTTGCGGAAACGGTAAAAGAGGATGTCGCTTTCGGACTTAGAAATTTTTGCGACGGGCTGTCGGAGGCGGAAACGGAAACAGCCGTACGGGAGGCTTTGGAAACGGTGGGTTTGGATTACGAGCAGGTAAAAAATCGCTCCCCGTTCGAGCTGTCGGGCGGTCAAAAACGTCGAGTGGCGATTGCCGGGGTGATTGTCACCAAACCCGAAATTTTGGTTTTGGACGAACCTGCGGCAGGGCTGGATCCGCTCGGTAAAGAAGAGATTATGAAATTGTTGCATAGGATTCATCGAGACTGGTGTTCGACGGTGATTATCGTTTCGCACGATATGGACGAAATTGCGGAGAATTGTAATCGCGCGGCGATATTCGGCGAGGGCAAATTGGTTGCCGTGGACGAGCCGAGTCGCTTGTTCGAAAAAACGGAACTCATCGACAGCGTCGGCTTGGACGTTCCGTTTACGGCGAAAACGGTTTGTGCGCTGAAACAACGCGGCGTGGACGTTCGTTGCGATTTTACGGTGAAAGATTTTTTGCGAAAAACTTTGGAATTGACGGAAACGGCGGGGGCAGATATGCGTTTACCGACGGAAGGAGGTCGAGAAAATGCGTGACGTATCCTTCGGTCAATACTATCCGAGCGACTCTTTCGCACACAAGTGCGACCCTCGGTTGAAAATCGTATTTCTCATCGTCTACATTGTGGCGATTTTTCTGTCGAAAAGCTTTTATGCGCTCGGCGTTTGCGCGGCGACGCTCGTGCTGATTGCGGCGTTTTCCAAAGTCCCGATCAAGAGTTTGTTGCGTTCGGTAAAAGGGATTTTGTTTCTGTTGATTTTTACGGCGATCTTGAATTTGTTTTTCAGGGGCGGCGAAACGGTGCTGTGGCAATGGAAATTTATCACGATTACCGCCGAGGCGATTTATTCGACTTTGTTTTTGGCTGTGCGCCTGTTCTTATTGGTGATAAGTTCGGCGTTGCTTACGCTGACGACGACGCCCGTCGCGTTGACGGACGGCTTGGAAAGCCTGCTGTATCCCTTGAAACTTCTGCACTTGCCTATTCACGAATTGGCGTTGGTGATGTCGATCGCATTGCGTTTTATCCCCATTTTAACGGATGAAACGGCACGAATTATGAACGCGCAAAAGGCACGCGGCGCGGATTTCGAAACGGGGAACTTGGTGCAACGCGTCAAAGCCGTCGTACCGATTTTGATTCCTTTGCTCATCAGTGCGTTTCGACGTGCGGACGAACTCGGCGACGCTATGGACGCGAGATGTTATTCCGGTAGTAAAGTGCGGACGAAATATAAGAAATTGCGGTTCACTTGGCGTGATTTTGTGGCGTTTTTGCTCTGTATCGCGCTTTTGACGGGTGTGATATTATTGAAAATTTACACCGCTCCGTTGATATAAGACCAGCTATAAAAAGTCAAGCGAAAAACGGTGGTAAAAAGAAAAAATTTTTG
>CAZEVL010000036.1:0-17168 GCA_964515795.1 uncultured Clostridia bacterium
GCTCCTGCGCGGAAATGTCTATGTCTACGTAATCTTTTAACCAACTGAAAGGTGCTTTCATCTTAATTTTCTCCTTTTAGTCCTCGAATTGTTCCAAGAAACGCACGTCGTTTTCAAACAGCGTTTTTATATTGTTGATACCGTATTTCAGCATAGCGATACGTTCGATACCCATACCGAACGCAAATCCCGTATACTCGTCGGGATCCACGCCGCAATTTTCCAAGACGTGGCGATTGACCATGCCCGCACCGAGCACTTCGATCCAACCCGTACCCTTGCAAAGTCGACATCCCTTACCGCCGCATTCCGAACAGCTGAGATCGACCTCTACGCTCGGTTCCGTGAACGGGAAATAGGAAGGGCGAAGCCGCACTTTCGTGGAAGAATCGAACATCTTCTGCGCAAACTCCGCAAGCATACCTTGCAAGTCGCAAAGAGTAATCCCCTTATCCACAACCAAGCCCTCCATTTGGTGGAACATGGGCGAATGCGTCGCATCGTCGTCCGAACGGAATACTCTGCCCGGGGAAAGTATCTTAATGGGCGGCGCGTTCTTTTCCATAACTCGGATCTGTCCTGCCGAGGTCTGTGTACGGAGCAACAGATTTTCTGCCAAATAGAACGTATCCTGCATATCTCGCGCAGGGTGATCTTTCGGGGTATTAAGTGCGGTAAAGTTATAATAATCCGTTTCGATTTCCGGACCTTCGAACACATTGAAACCCATGCCGGAGAATATGTCTATCAACTCGTTTTTAACAAGCGTAATGGGATGCAAAGCCCCTGCCTTATAGTTCTTTCCCGGCATCGTAATATCGATACGTTCCTTTTCGTACTTTTCCTGCATTTCCATTTCGCGCACGACGGCGGAACGTTCCTCGAAGCGGCTCTCGATTTTCTGCTTAAACTCGTTGACGATTTTCCCGAAAGCGGGTTTTTCCTCTTTGGGCAAATCCTTCATTCCGCTCATAATGCCTTTCAGCTCGTTTTGAAACTTTACTTTCAGTTCGTACAAAGCTCTGCCCGTCGTCGTTTTTTGCATAGCCTCTTCCGTCTGCCTGCGCAACGCTTCGATTTTTTCTTTCATATACTTCCTCCGAATAATTCGTTTGATTTTCCATAATAAACAAACGCCCTGCGTGCAATACGCACGCAGGGCGAATAAATCCGCTGTACCACCTACATTCACGCGTGTCTATACGCGCCTTCCTTACGCCGTCACGGGGCAAACCGTCCCCTCCTACCCGAACGACCGCTCAAAGGGGCAGCTCCAAAGCGAAACGGCAACGTTTCCGCCTCCGTACGCTTTTCAGCCTGCGAACGTACTCTCTGTGGAAAGCCCCTCAAAACGCGCCAACTTTTTCATAGCCTTTTTATATTGTTTTTATTATAATGTTTTTTTCGAAAAAAGTCAAACGATTTTTAAGCTTTTTTGCTCTTTCCGCAAAAAGCCGCGCGACTTTTACCGCACGACTTCGCTTTTCTTATCTATTTTTCAGTAAATCGCGAATTTCTTCCAAAAGACGCGTATTCGCCGTAGCTTTCGCTTCCGCTTCGGCGGCTTCCGCAGCGGCTTTCTCTGCCGCAACGCGTTCCTCTTCCGCTTTTTTCTCGGCGGAAAGTTTTCGTTCCTCTTCCAAAATCTTCAAGGCTTCTTTTCTCGAAACTTTACGTTCTTTTCGAATTTTCAAAATCGCCTTACTTTCCTTAATGTTTTCCGTTTGCATTTCGTTGATTCGATTGATTGTCCGCACAAGCGTAAACAACACGAACGCAATCAACAAGAAATTGATTATCGCACTGATAAACGAACCCCAGTCGATATAAATGGAAGCCGTCAAATCCAACGTTTTTTTCATTACCCCGGCTTCGTTTGCCGTATACGTATACACGGGCGAAAGCACCGTAATCGCACCGGAAAGCCCGTCTTTACCGAGCACAAGCGCAAGTATCCAGTTGATGATAGGCTTCAATATAAAATTGCTCATTCCGTTGACGATTGCCGTAAAAGCACCGCCTACGATAACACCGACAGCCATATCCAATACGTTGCCACGAGAAATAAACTTCCGAAATTCCTCGAAAAAATTCTTAATTTTCGACATACCGTTCTCCTTTTTCACGCTAAGGCGCTTTTCTTTTTAAGATCGACGAGCACGCCGCGAACGCCGTCACACGTATCGTCTTAATCATTATACCGCCGAAGAACGATTTTGTCAACAACTTTTCATTTATTTTTTCATGCGAAAGAACGGCTCAGTCGCAATTCCCGAGGCTCTTTTTCAACAAATCCGCAACGACGTACGTGCTTTGCATCGTTTCCGTTATAAAATCCGTAAGCTTCGCGCGGACTTCTTTTCGTTCCGCTTTTTCCGACCGCAAAACGTAAGCGTGCAACAGAACCTTTTCAAAAACGAGCATATCCCGCAAACTATCCGCCTCGTTGAGCGTTATCTCCCGTTTCTCCAACTTCATTTCCGCTCGTCCTCCTCGCTCGACGCGTACACGCCTGCACCGTTTTTACTCTTCGACGGTTTTTCGCCGAGCAAAAGCAACAGTCGTTCCTTTCGTTCTTCATGCCTTACAGAGAGCGTTTCCATCGTCTTCGCAAGATCCGCATCCGTAAGCAAGCGAGAATAAATTTTCGCCTTTTTCTCCGCCAAATCCTCCATTCGCGCCAACACTCGCAACGCCTCGTATTCCGTCATCTGCTTATTTTGCATAAAAAATATCCCCCTCACACGCAATATGTGAAAAACGGGGATATTTTATGCTTATTTCTTTCGTGTTTTATAAAAATCGCATACGTCGGAAAGCGTACAATTTTCACAATCGGGCTTTTGCGAATGGCAAACTCGTCTGCCGTGATAAATCAACCAATGATGGGCTCTTCCCCAAGCGGATTGCGGAATCGCTTTACACAGTCCTTCTTCCACCTGCGACGGCGTCGTCCCTTTTGCCAAACCCAAACGGTTGCTCACGCGAAAAACGTGGGTATCCACGGCAATCGCCGCACCGCCGAACGCCACGGAATACACGACGTTCGCCGTCTTTTTCCCGACGCCGGCAAGGCTCATCAATTCCTCTATGGTTTGCGGCACTTCTCCGTGGAATTTTTCAAGGATATCCCGACTGGCCGACAGAATATGTTCCGCCTTCATACGATAAAATCCGCAAGAAAAAATATATTTTTCCAGTTCCGTTTGCGACAACGTCACCATCGCTTGCGGCGTGTTGTATTTTTCAAACAAGACCGCAGTCACTTTATTCACCCGCTCGTCTGTGCATTGCGCAGACAACACCACCGCCACCAACAACTCGTACGGAGTGCTATACACAAGCGCAGGCTTTGCATCGGGATACAATCTTTCCAATTCGGCAAGCGTCGATTTCTTTTCCGTCGTTTTCATAATGACAGTATAACACTTTTTTTACGTTTTCGCAAGCTTTTACACCGCTTTAACGCCTATTTATACGGAGAAACGAACATTCTTCCGTTTAAGAACTCCGTTTTATAAAAGCCCTTAAACGACGAATAGCCGCCCGTTTTCAAAACCGCTTGCGCCCGCAAAAACAACCGAGCGTCGAACCGCACGCACAAGCCGCAACCGATCCGCGCCTCTTTGGGCGCAGAAGCGGTCGTAGCCGCAATCCCGTATCGTTGCAGACGTTCCGCGTACTCCAAGCTCTGCGCCCTCGAACGAAACACAGCCAGAATCATCATGTCATACACCCCTTCTTTTCGGAATACTATATTGTATGTACGCTTGAAACTTTATGTACAACGAAAAAGAGGTAATTATGTTCTATTTTGACAATGCCGCAACAGGCGGCAGAAAACCGGATACCGTTCAAACGGCGGTCATTTCCGCCGTAAAGCTTAGCGCGAATCCGGGCAGAAGCAGTCACAAACTGTCCCTCGCCGCCGCACGAATCACGCAAGATTGCCGTCACGCGCTCGATGAAATGTTCGACGGCTACGGCGCAGACCGCACCGTGTTCACCAAAAACTGTACGGAAGCCTTAAACGTCGCATTGTTCGGCACGCTCCGCAAAGGCGATCACGTTATCGTCGGTTGCACGGAGCACAACTCGGTCCTGCGACCTCTCGAAGCCTTAAAAAAAGCCGCCGTCGTTTCCTACGACGTTTGCCCGTTGGATAAAAAACAACCTATCGGCAAGCAAACGATTTCTCTCGATGCCTTACGCTCTTTATTACGACCGAACACACGCCTCGTCGCCCTCACCGCCGCCTCCAACGTCAACGGCACGGCATTGCCCCTATCCGAAATACGCAACGTTTTACCCGAAAACGTTCTTCTGCTCTGCGACGGAGCACAAGGAGGCGGACACCTCGATTTATCCATGAAAAAATCGAGGATAGACCTGCTTTGTTTGGCAGGACATAAAGGGTTATACGGCATACAAGGCAGCGGAGCCTTGCTTTTTTCCGACCGCGTACACCCCCGGCCTATTCTTTACGGCGGCACGGGTTCCGTCAGCCTTTCCCTCGATATGCCCGATTTTTATCCGGACGCGTTGGAAGCCGGCACACTGTCCTATCCCGCCGTCGTGTCTTTATTGGAAGGCGTGCGATACGTCTCCGCACATCTCGAACAAATTCAAGATCGCCTGTCAATGCTTACAGACTACTTTTTGCAAGGCTTGCAACGGTTACCCGCCTATATCCCCTACTCCGTCCCGAACTCTTGCGGCATCGTTGCGTTTCGGCACGAAGTCTCGGATTCCGAAACAATCGCCGAAACCCTTTCCGAGCGATACGACATCGCCGTACGCAGCGGATTGCACTGCGCACCTTTGATGCACGAAGCGTTAGGCACGCATAACGAAGGACTCGTGCGCGTGTCGTTTTCGCATTTCAACTCCGAACGGGAAATCGACGTATTGCTCGACGCACTGACAGAGATCACTCGATCATAATTCGTACACGATACGGGTATTTTTCCGTCAACGCATACACGATATGCTCTATTTTTATCTCTCTACAACGCTTTTAATCGATCCACGACGATTCGAAGCTGTTTTCTCTGTGCCTCGCCGAGCATCGGCGCGAAATTCCGATAAAACGCCTCGATGTCCTCATCGGAAAGCGTACCCGCGCGTTTACTCTTTTCCGCCTCGACAAGGATACTCCGCATCATTTCCGCATTGCTTTTCCCGTTATATGCCGAGGCGATTTTTCTCGTCAACTCTTCCGCCGTTGCCGTTTTTTCTTCCGCATTCGGATTTTTTTCCGCATATTCCCTAAAACTTTTCATCGACACCTCCGATTCTCGTTATAGTATATACTATTCGTATTGGCAACTTTTCGACACTTCACATATATTGCAATATGGAAATTTTAATGTTGGTGCTGTTTTATTACTTATCTCAAAATCCCGACTTCGCACAAAGCGTGCAACCGCTGATGGGAGAGCTGAAAAATTCCGAGCAAATGCTCAATTTCTTAAAAGACTTATCGCATTTTTCGCAAACGTTCAGTTCCCTCGATTTCACGAATAAGCAAACGAAAAAAGAACCTTCCGAGAAGAAAGGCAAAAACGACGACAAAGAAAAAACGCCGCAGTCCCCCACTTCGGGAATCGCGGACGAATTTATCCAAAATATCCTTGACAGCTATTTAAGCAAAAACGCAAAAACATAGTTACACGACGGAAAAACCGCCGTTAACCGGTAAATCTATCCCGGTAACGTATTCGTTTTCCGCCAAATACAACACGGCTTTCGCCACGTCCTCGCCCGTCCCGATGCGCCCCAACGGGATTTCTTCGCGAAGGGCATTTATCTCCTCCGCCGAAAAATGTGCGTTCATCGGCGTATCGATCACCCCCGGAGAAACGCTGTTCACACGGATATGCGACCAGCCCAACTCTTTTGCGAGTGCCTTCGTAAAACCGAGCAACGCGGCTTTGGAGGCAGAATAGACGCTTTCGCAGCTACCGCCGACCTCTCCCCACACCGAAGAGATATTGACGATTAAACCGCTTTGTCGATCGATCATACTTTTCGAAACCTCTCGACTGCATAAAAACGCACCGCCGACGTTTACCGCAAACAGACGTTGAAACTCGTCCAACGTCACGTCTTGAATTTGTTTTATCAACGATACGCCGGCATTATTGACAAGAATATCCACCCGCCCGATCGTTTGAAAAAGTCGTCGCACCGCAGACTCTTCGGAAACGTCCGCAAGATAAACTTCCGCGCCCGTACGACGCATTTCTTCCGCGCTCTGCTCGTCTTTGGAATACGTCACGCACACACGATAGCCTTTTCTCAAAAAAAGCAACGCTATGCTTTTACCTATACCGCGCACGCCGCCGGTTATCAAAATCGTATTCATCTCATACCTGCCTGTTGTTTTTATTCTATAAGCGACAAAACTTCTCGCGCGATTTCCTCCGGCGTTTTGTTATCCACGTCCACGATAAAATCCGCCACGTGCGCATATACGGGCGTTCGCTCCGCCATTAACTTTTCCAAACGCTGTTGCAGACTCTCTGCGGACGTATGCAACAAAGGTCGGGTTTCGTCCACGTGCAAACGCACGGACAAAGTATCGAGCGTCGCACGCAAAAATACGATTTTTCCGTTCTCTTTCAAAAGCACGTTATTTTCGTTTTTCAACACCAAACCTCCGCCCGTCGAAATGACGAGGTTATCCTGTTTTATCAGTTCCTTTACGATTTCCGTTTCCAATTTTCGGAAATGCGCTTCGCCGTAATATTCGAAAATATCGGAAATTTTTCCGTGTTTATCCACAATCAGCCCGTCGGTATCATACCAACGCCGTCCCGTCAATTCCGCAATTTTTATTCCCACGGTCGTCTTACCGACGCCCATCATTCCGCATAGAATCAGATTCATAACCGCCTCCGTATTTTTTACGACAATTTTTCTCGAAGCCCGATGTAAGCCGCAAGATAGCTCCCTACCCCGAAGCCGCAAACAACGCCTTCGCAGACCTCGGAAAGTACGCTATGTTTACGAAAATCCTCGCGTGCGTGCACGTTGGAAATATGCACCTCCGCCACGGGAACGTCTATCGCGGCAATCGCGTCGCGAAGGGCGTAGCTGTAATGCGTAAACGCACCCGCATTCAACAAAATTCCGTCGCAGGATTTTTGCAAAAACGCCTCGTGCAATTTATTTACCAGTTCCCCTTCGACGTTGCTTTGAAAAAACTCCGTTTCGTCCCCGTTTGCGCGGCAAAACGCCGCGATTTTAGCATTAAGATCGTCCAAGCTCTCCGTGCCGTAAACGCTTTTCTCGCGTTTTCCCGTCAAATTCAAATTCACACCGTTGACAATCAAAAATTTCATAATCCGTCTCCTTCCTTATAAACACTTATATCTTTCGTATAAAAACGCAGCCTCTTCGTCGTTCGGTTCCGTAGACAAATACAAGCAATCCGCATAATATGCCTGAAAAAACAGCATCGCTTCTCCGTTAAGCGTCTTTACGCCTCGCGTTTTCGCAAGCCGCAAAAACTCCGATTCCGTCGGTTCGTAAATCAAATCTATCGCCGCCTCCGCGCCGTCAAACGCCCTATCCGTCACAGGCGAACAACCTTCCGTATCGTGCATTCCGACCCCCGTACAATTCACGAGAATATCGTAACCGCCGCTCTCCGCGTCGTCCGCCGCTGCAACGGACAATTCCCGACAGGTTTCCTCCAATTTCGACCGAGTGCGTTGATACATAAACACTTCCGCCCCCGCGTTTTTCAAAACCGCTGCCGTACTTCTGCCGCTACCGCCGCCACCGAGCACCAAAGCTTTTTTACCTTTTACCTCGATTCCGAACGCACGAAGCATCGCCAGAAACCCGACCCCGTCCGTATTGTATCCCGTCCTCGTCGGCGTTAAAACGGTATTCACCGCGCCGAAAGCAAACGCGTCGCCCTCTATGCCGTCCAAATATTCCATAACGTCACGCTTATAAGGAACCGTCACGTTGAAGCCGTCGAAATCCCCGAGCAAACGTCGCATCGCGGCGTCGAAATCCGCCGCCGAAGCGGAAATATGCTCGTACTCGCAATCGACTCCAAACGCACGCAATATAAAGGTATGCATCGCTCGACTTTTCGACTTTGAAACGTCCTTACCGATCAAGCCCAAATGCAATTTTCTTACACTCAACTCGTACATGCCCCCTTGATTAGTATAATTTTGCCCCGAGCAAATCGAAGAAATCCGGAAACGAAATCGCACAACATTCCGGATTTTTGATGTATCCGCCGTTTTCCGAGGCTATCATACCGACCGCCGCAGTCATTGCAATCCTATGGTCCAGATAACTGTCTACATCGCCGCCGACAAGTTTTTTCTTACCGCGAATCACAAACCCGTCGGGAAGCTCCTCACAGTCGCCGCCGAGGTTCATAATCAACTCCGCCGTTGCTCGAATGCGGTCGCTTTCTTTCACACGCAATTCCTTCGCGCCCGTAATACGACTCTCTCCGTCCGCAAACGCGCACAACAGTGCAACAAGCGGCAATTCGTCAATCATCGAAGGCACGACTTCCGCAGTCAAAGTCACGCCGCGCATATTCGATTTTTCCACAAGAATATCCGCCGTTTCCTCGCCGCCCGACGTTCTGCGATTCAGCAAAGTATACCGAACGCCCAATCTGTCGAACGCCGTCAAAATCCCCGTACGCGTCGGGTTAATCCCGACGTTTTTGCACAACGTCTTTCCTCGAAGTGCGCCAAGTGCCATAAAATACGCCGCCGAAGAAATATCCGAGGGAACGCAAACGTCCAACGCGGAAATCTCGCTTTTGAGAACCGAAACCGCATTTCCGTCCACGGAAATTTTCGCGCCCATCGCCGCAAGCATACGCTCCGTATGGTCACGCGATTTTATCGGCTCCGTCACGGTCGTCACGCCCTCTGCGGATAGCCCCGCCAGCAAAATCGCACTCTTTACCTGTGCCGACGCCACGGGAATCCGTATATCCGCCCCGACAAGCTTTTGCGGCAAAACGGATATCGGCGCACGTCCGTCCGTCGTACGAATACTCGCCCCGAGCAAAGACAACGGCTCCGCAACGCGCCCCATCGGTCGTGCCGATAACGATTCGTCGCCATACAATTCCGCATCGATCCCCTTACCTGCCACATACCCCGTCAACAGGCGAATGGTCGTGCCGGAATTTCCGCAATTCAATCGTGTACCGCGTCGAAAGTGCGGCGTGCCTTTCACACGCAACGTAGAACCTTCCACGTCTAACTTCGCGCCGAGCGCGCGCATACAACGACACGTCGATATACAATCTTCCCCCAACAAAGCGTTGGTGATCACCGCTTCCCCGTCCGCGCCGCCGTTCAACATAATCGCGCGATGCGTAATCGATTTATCGCCGGGAAGCAAAAACTCCCCCTCGAAACATTCTCTCGCCTGAATTTTTTCCATACTTTACTCTCTGTACGCCGCTTTTTGCAAGGCAGCCCGATACTCATCGAAATCCAACGCGAACATACTCCATTCGCCCTTATTTTTCGCCACCGCCATTCGAATCTTTCCGTCCTCGGTATTTTTCTTATCCGAACGCGCTTTCTCCGCGTCGTGCTCGATTTCGGAATAATCGAAATCCGTCGAAGCGAGCGCGGCTTGTACGATTGCAAGCAAACGCACCCCGTAAGCCTTATCGCAAACACCGTACGTCATCGCCATACGCGTTTCCAAATACATACCGTGCAACACGCATTCCCCGTGGGAGAGTCCGCTGCGCAATTCTATCGCGTGTCCCGTCGTATGCCCGACGTTCAACGAACGACGCTCCCCCGTTTCTTTTTCGTCGGCGGAAACGACAGCCGCTTTATGCGCAATACATTCCGCCACGAGCGTTTCCAAAAACGAAAGGTCCTGCAACCGATCGGAATTTTTTTCCAGCAAATCGAAAATGCCCGCATTCAAAGCGGCATATTTTACGATTTCGCCCACTCCGCACAGGATTTCTCTCTTCGGCAACGTTTTCAAAAACTTACCGTCCACCAACACCTCACAGGGTTGATAAAACGCGCCGACTACGTTTTTCACTCCTCCTAAATCCACGGCGGTTTTTCCACCGACGCTGCTGTCTACCTGCGCCAACAACGTCGTAGGGATCTGCACGCAGGAAATACCGCGCATATACAACGCTGCAGCCAAGCCGCCTATATCCCCGACCACGCCGCCGCCGACGGCGAACAATCGCGAACTTCGATGCAACCCTGCCCTCGTCATTTGTTCCAAAATATCGTACAAGGTTTGAAAATTCTTATGTTGCTCTCCTGACGGCAACACAAAAATTTCCGCATCGAAAAAATATTTCTTAAAAAATTGCGGATACAGAGCGTACACGTTCTCGTCCGCCACGACAAAATTCTTCTGTCCGCGCGTCAACACTGGCAATCTTTCGGCAATCGCGTCCGTACCGACGTAAATTCTCCCTTCCGCAGAAGGCGTTTTCAATACAATCGTTTTCATATTCTTCAACGTCGTCCTTATAAAAGCTCGCCGTATCGTGCCTTTACCTGCCCCATCGTATCGCCGCCCAAACGCTTCTGTACGGCGTTTGCAATCACTTCCGCAACCACAGCCTCCGCAATCCGTTCCAACGCGAAAATCGCGCAAACGTCACTCCGCTCCGAAGCCGCCGTCGCAGGAGCTTTCCCTAAAAAATCCACCGTTTGCAAACCTTTCATCAGCGTGGGAATAGGCTTCATCGCCACGCGCAAAACAATTTCTTCGCCGTTGGACATACCGCCCTCGATACCGCCTGCACGATTGCTTTTTCTAAGAAAATTCCCGTTTTTGCAGAAAATTTCGTCGTGCACCTCCTTGCCGCCGTGCGCACCGACCGCAAAGCCCATACCGACCTCCACGCCTTTAATCGCCTGAATACTCATCAAGCCTTGCGCCAGCTGCGCGTCCAACTTCTCCGCATAAGTCATTACGCTGCCGAAGCCGCTCTTCAATCCTTTCACACGAATCTCCGCAACGCCGCCTGCCGTATCCCCGTCGTTTTTGAGCGAAGAAATTTTTTCGATCGCCAACCGTTCCGCCTCGTCGGAAAGCATACCCGTCTGCGTGCTTTTTGCATGAGAGAGCTCGTCAAACGCATACCTGCCCTCGTCTTTTACGCCGCAAATCTCACAAACGTATCCTTCGATTTTCACGCCGAGTTCGGCAAGATACGCCCGATAAATTTCCCCCGCGGCAACCCGAATCGCCGTTTCGCGTGCCGAAGCACGCTCCAACACGTTTCGAGCATCCGTTTGCTCGAATTTAAGCATACCCGTCAAGTCGGCATGTCCCGGACGCACTTTTGTCAAACGTTTCGCCGCCATAGCCGCTTCGTCGCATACACCGTCCGACATGCAAGACGACCAGTTGGCGTAATCCTTGTTGTAAATGCAAAGCGTCAAAGGACTGCCCAACGTTTCCTCGTTGCGCACGCCCGTTAAAATCTCCACGGTGTCTTTTTCTATTTTTTGCCTACCGCCGCGCCCGAAACCGCTTTGGCGCAATGCCAAAGCCGCGTCGATACGCGCCTTATCGATCTTCAAATGCGCAGGCAATCCTTCCACAATCGCCACCAATGCTTTGCCGTGCGATTCTCCCGCCGTCGTCAATCTCATAAGCTTCTCCTTTATTCCTTCCGAAACACAAAATCGCTTCCCGAAAAATCCACAGTCACTTTTTGACCGTCGCGAATTTTTCCGAGCAGAATTTCTTCGGACAGTCTATCCTCGATACGTCTTTGAATCATTCGTTTCAGCGGTCTTGCGCCGTATTGCGCGTCGTAACCCTCTTTCACAAGCCTTGTCAAAGCGGCGTCCGTTACCGATAACGTAATACCGCGTTGCTCGAATAGACGCTTTGCCAAAGCTTCTACTATCTTTCTGCCTATTTTCGCACAATCCGTTTCCGAAAGATGGTGGAACACGATTATATCGTCCATTCTGTTCAAAAATTCCGGACGGAACTGCTCTTTCAATGCCTTGGTAATATTTTCACGCATCGAATCGTATTGTTTTTCCGCCGTTCCGCCGTCGGCTCTGCCGTCCGCCGCAAAACCGTACACGCCCGTTTTTGCGTTTTCCGCAACCGCCGCCCCGACGTTAGACGTCAAAATAATCACGGCGTTTTTGAAACTGACCGTACGCCCTTTACTGTCCGTCAACCTACCGTCGTCCAATATCTGCAGCAACAGATTAAACACGTCGGGATGTGCTTTTTCTATTTCGTCGAACAAAAGCACGCAATAAGGCTTCGTCCGCACTTTATCCGTCAACTGTCCCGATTGTACGTCCTCGTACCCGACGTATCCGGGAGGCGCACCGATCAATTTGGAAACGGACTGTTTCTCCATATACTCGCTCATATCCAAACGTATCATTTGTTCTTCCGAGCCGAACATCGCCTCCGCAAGCGCCTTACAGAGGTCGGTTTTTCCTACGCCAGTAGGACCTACGAAAATAAACGAGCCGATCGGTCTGGACGGATCCTTCAAACCCGCGCGCGCACGGCGAATCGCTTTCGCCACCGCACTCACCGCGTCGTCCTGCCCGACGATTCGCTTATGCAAGTCGGCTTCCAAGCGCATCAACTTTTCCCCCTCTTCCTGCGTAATCTTCATCAAGGGGATTTTCGCACGCGCGCTGATGACTGCCGCCACGTGCTCCTTACCGATTCCTATTCTGCCGTCTTTCATACGTAAAGGCGATTGCGCTTTCTCCAACGCCTCGATTTTATGGAGCAAACTCAACCGCTCCTCCAAGGCTTCGTGCGCTGCGGCGTATTGACCGCACTCTTCCTGCCGACGTTGCTCTCTTGCGAGATATAAAACCTTTTCTTTCAGTTCTTGGATCTCCATTCCGCCGTCGCCGCCGACGATAATACGAACCTTCGCGGCAGCCTCGTCAATCAAGTCGATGGCTTTATCGGGCAGATATCTGTCCGTGATATACCGAGAAGACAATTTCACCGCCGCCTCGATCGCCTCGTCGGTGATTACGATTCCGTGATGCTCTTCGTATTTCGGGCGCAATCCTTTCAAAATGGTAACGGCATCCGCCTCAGACGGCTCTTCCACGTATACGGGGGTAAAACGCCGCTCCAACGCGCTGTCTTTTTCGATATATTTTCGATACTCCTCGATTGTCGTCGCGCCGATAACCTGCAAATCCCCGCGCGCCAACATGGGTTTCAGAATATTCGCCGCGTCCATGCTCCCTTCCGACGTCGAACCTGCACCGACCAGCGTATGAATTTCGTCGATGAACAAAACGATATCCCCGTCTTTCAACACCGCGTCGATTAGGTTTTTGAGCTTCTCCTCAAATTCCCCGCGGTATTTCGAACCCGCCAAAAGCCCAGGCAAATCCACCGAAAAAATTGTTTTATTATAAAGTTGTTCCGGTACGTTTTCCTCTACGATGAGCTGTGAAAGCCCTTCCACAATTGCACTTTTACCGACACCCGGCTCCCCGATTAGCACCGGATTGTTTTTAGAGCGACGGGACAAAACCTGCACGACTTTTTCGATTTCCTGTCGTCTGCCGATTACGGGATCTATCTTTCCTCGCCGCGCGCGCTCCGTCATATCGATACCGTAAGCGAGCAACTTTTCCGCCGCACTCGCACTGGTGGTTTTTACGCTCTTCTCCTCTTGCCCGAATTTTTTCGACGGGATCTCGGCTTGTTTTTGCCACTCGCCGCCCGGTTCGGGAAATTGCATATTGGCGGCAAATAAGCCGTTAAGATTTTCCGCCGTTTCCTCGTCGCTTTCCCCGAATTGCTTCTTAAAGAGCAACGCTCGAAGCGCGGTTTCCGTCCGCGCCTTCAAAAGATCGATGTCGGCAAAATTCCGTAAAAATTTCACTCCCAAGCAATCGGGCGTAGACAAAATCTCATAGAGCATATGCGCCGTACCTGCCAACATTCCCGTATTTTTCGCCGCAACGACCGCTCTGTCATACATTTGCTGCGTACGCAAAGTCAAGCCCTGACCGCAAAAATTCTTATTTACTCTCAAGGAAAACAAATTGCCGTATTCTTCGCGCACGACCCCTTCTCTTGCGAGAATACCGCATGCGGTGCATTGCGGCAAGCATAAAAACGCATAAAGAAAATGCTCACTTCCGACAAAACTCGTATCTGCCATAGCCGCCGTTTGGTTGGCAATGTCTAACGCCTTTTTCAAATTTTCCGTTGCATTGGATAAAGGATACATACGCCTTCCCCTATAAATCGTTATTTTATCGTTCTTACCATTTCCGAAAGTTCCAGCCCCACCTTTTCCGCGCGGACAACGTTACACCGTTCCTCATCGGCATCGAGCAAGTCGTATTTCAAACGAAATACCGTAGGGCGCATTCCGTCGATGAAATCGTCCAACTTCGAAAAATTCTCCGTTTCGAAAAAACCGAAAGCGACGCCCAATTTAATATCCACCATCTTAGCATGGAACTCTTTCTCGCCGAGCAACGCGCAATTCGTCAAAGCACCGTACGCGCGCAGACAGCGGTCTTTCAGCCCCAAACCGAGCGTATCCAGCATCGTTCGGCGCGCCTCGTACTCCAATTCGATAAGATTTTCCGCAATCGCTTCTACGGCTTTCAAAATCTCTTCCTCGGACACGCCCAAAGTACGCTCGTTGCTTACCTGGTATACGCATCCCTCCGCCGTCGTGCCTTCCCCGAAAGCACCGCGTACGGTCAGTCCGTTCGCCCGAAGTTTCGGCAAGAGCTTCTTTAACGCACCGCTGTAAGCCAAACCCGGCAAGAACATCATCACCGACGCACGCATACCCGTACCGAGATTACTGGGACAAGCCGTCAAATAACCGAGCCGTTCGTCAAATGCGAAATTATATTCCGTTCCCAATCCGTCGTCTATGGCGCACAGCCTTTCGTAAGCTTTATACAGCTCCAGCCCCTTCACGATATACTGCTCCCGTAAATGGTCCTCTTCGTTCACCATTACGGACACGGTATCGTCGCGCGACACGAACGCCGCGCCGCCCTTGCTTTTCAAAAGCGCGGGACTTATCAAATGTTTATCTTGCAGCAACAACGCCTGTTCTGCGCTCAGCTCTCCTATATCGTATCGACGAAATTCGTCTCGGTCGATGAAATTCAACCCTTCTTGCACGAGATATACGATATCCGACGCCTGCGCGTCGTCCATTTTCCCCGGAAACGGATACGCCGCAAAGTTTCGCGCCAGTCGAATTCTCGTAGAAATTACAGTTGTTCTCGCCGTTTCGAATTGGCTCGCCATACGAAATCCTCCTCAAACTTCGACTCGTCGCTCATACGGGAAAATTTATCCGCATAACTCTTTGCGCCGTCAAAATCCCTTTCCGCCGTCAACTTTTTAATAATCAACGTCAATTCGTGACGTTGCCTAGCGTAACGCGCCGACTTCGTCGGACGCATCCCCCCCTCGTTCATCTGCGGCATATCCTCCGTCGGACGTTTCCCGACATGCGCCTTCGTAGAACGTTGCATCTTAGAAATCATCGGTTGCAACTGTTCGGAAAATACCCGATAACAATACGCACAACCGACCAATTTATCCTCCCTCGCTTCGTCTAACGTCGCTCCGCAATAAGGACAAGCGGAAAGCGTTTCTTCGCCCTCCGCCTCTTTTCCGTATAGACGAATATAACATTCCAAACAATAATTTTGCGTTTTTTTTGCGCCGTTTTTCACCAGTTCGTATACTTTTGTCGCTTCGTTCTTTTTACATTGATCGCAGAGCATACCATCCCCTTTCCGTTTACTGTTTTTCTCCCGCGTGCCGTTTGCCCCCGTTTTTGTCGCCGCCGTTCTTTTTATTCCTACGGAACAGAGAACGGAAGAACACCCAAAGCACCTCCAATACTTGTAAAGGAACGCCTATCAAAAACATCGTCCACAACCCCGAATAATCCGAACCGATACGTATCGATACGTATTTTGCAGTCAAATAAACGCTTGCGAGCGTCATCCAAATCAACACCGACACGGACACGAACCCGAGCAAGCGATATTTCCATACGCCCGCATACACGATCAACAGAATGGCTTGCGCAACCAACGCATACACAAAGCACAATCCCAAATGTCGCGGAGCGGTGAGCAGCAAATTCAATAAGACGAACACACACGTTGCCACAAGCCATACGATACCGCTCGACAACAGCATAATCATCAATCTCATTCCGCGCGTTCTGCGTTCGTTATGCAATTTCTCCGCTTTCGGCGTGGGAGCTTCGTCGCCGACAAGCTCGTTCAAAGTCACGTGAAAAAGCTCCGCTATCTGCATAAGCGTATACACGTCGGGGACTCCGTTGCCGGATTCCCACTTCGACACGGATTTATCCGAATAGTTTATTTTCTCCGCAAGCTCCGCCTGCGTCATGCCTGCCGCTTTACGGCAGGATATCAAATTGTCTGCAATTTTGCGGTTTATTTCGTTAATATTTTCCATAATATTATAATACCATTTTTTTGAAGCTCCGTCAAGTATGTACGGCTATTTTTCCGCGATATTTATGTCTTTTCAGTGCGTAGAAAGACGAAAACACCCCTTGCCGTCCGCAAAGGGTGTTTAATGCTTTTTTATCGATACAGATTATTCGTCGATCGAATCCTGATCCTGCGTTTCTTCCGCTTCTTCGGCCTTTGCTTTCGCTTCGGCTCTCTTAGCCATTCTTGCGTCCTTTCTCGCCTGTGCCTTCATCTCTTTCGTAACGATACGAGCCGCCGCAATGCGTTCGCTCATTTCCTGAGGTGTAGGAGGCACGAAAGCAGAACCTTCTGCGTTTTCTTCGATCTGTTCGTAACCGCCGTCTCTTTCCAACAAGGAAGCTTCCGTAACGCTGTCGAAAAGGTGAATATGTTTTGCGTCGAACGCAAGCTCTACGATATCCTTCAACGCAACGACCGCACGACTGGAAATCTTTGCGATCATCTGCGTGGAGTTATCGATAACCGAGCTTTCTTTATCGGTATAGTCCAATTCACAGTAAACTTGCGTTTCCGCACCGAGTTTTTCGATAACTTCGATACGTGCGTTTACTTTCGTTTCGGGGGAGTTGGAAATAAACAACTGATCCTGATGAATATCTTCGGGACGAACGCCGAGGATAACGGTTTTGCCGGTAT
>CAZEVL010000037.1:0-7091 GCA_964515795.1 uncultured Clostridia bacterium
ACAGTTAAAAGACATTGCGGAGATCCTCGTCGTCATCAGCGCGAACGATATCATCAAAAACAAATACCGTAACGATTTGGGCATTACCTACGACGCTGACGTCATTCGCTTACTCGACGTATTCAAAAGCCATGGTTTATACGTCGCCAGCGTCGTAATGACAATGTATCAACCGCAACCTGCCGTAGACGGGTTCATCAAACGTCTGAACAATCTCGGCGTGGACGTATACAAACACTACGCCATCGACGGATACCCCTCCGACGTTGCCGCCATCGTCAGTAACGAAGGTTACGGTAAAAACGATTACGTCCCCACGAAACGAAAATTAGTCGTCGTGACCGCACCCGGCCCCGGAAGCGGCAAAATGGCAACTTGTCTTTCTCAACTCTACCATGAAAATTTACGCGGCGTAAAAGCAGGCTACGCAAAATTCGAAACGTTCCCGATCTGGAATTTACCGCTTTCTCACCCGGTAAACGTTGCCTACGAAGCGGCAACTGCCGATTTGAACGACGTGAATATGATCGATCCGTATCATTTGGACGCCTACGGTACGCTGTCCGTCAATTACAACCGCGACGTAGAGATTTTCCCCGTCGTATCCGCGATGCTCGAAAAAATCCTCGGATATTCCCCCTACAAATCCCCTACGGATATGGGCGTAAATATGGCCGGTTACTGCATCGTTGACGACGAAAAATGTCGCGAAGCTTCCAAAAACGAAATCCTTCGCCGTTATTTCGACGCTCTGTGCGACGCACGAAAAGGCAGAATCAGTAAGGACGTCGTAGCAAAAATAGACCTGCTTATGCGCAAATCCGGCATTTCCGCAGCCGACCGAAAAGCCGTAGCCCCCGCGCTTAAAAAGGCGGAAGATACGGGTGCGCCCGCCGTCGCCATGGAATTGAACGACGGCAGAATCGTGACGGGAAAAACAGGCAACCTGCTCGGTGCGTCGGCAGCTTGTTTATTAAACGCCCTCAAAGTGCTGGGAGATATCGACGACAAAATAGAACTGCTCTCCCCGACCATCATAGAACCGTTGCAGAAATTAAAAGTCAACCACATGGGTTCCGTTAATCCGCGTCTACACACGGACGAAGTTTTAATGGCACTCGCCATACGCGCCGTTACCGACTCGACGGCAAAACTCGCCATGGCGCAATTAGACAAGCTGAAAAATTGTGAAATTCATTCCAGCGTACTGTTGGCACACGCAGACGTACGTACTTTCAAGGCATTGGGACTTCACCTCACCTCGGAACCCGTCCGTTACACGCCTCCATGCGAATGATAAGCAACTATTTCGAAACAAATAACAATGCCACAAAAAACACGGTTGTGCACCGAAAGTGCGCAACCGTGTTTTAATATTCTTTCCTACCGCATACTACGTCTATACTTACGTTAAAATAATCGGCAATTTTCCAACACTCCATAATACTCGGCACGTTAAGCCCTTGCTCCCAGCGCGATAAATTCGCTTGACTGGTACCGAGCATGTTCGCCAGCTGCCGTTGCGTTAGCCCCTGTTCCTTCCTCAACTCCGCTATTTTATTTTGCGAAAACGTATACTCCATAAAAATATTATATACAAAAATGTATCAACTCGATTGACAAATACAAATTTGTATCGTATAATATAGGTATCAAAATACGGGAGGCACAGTATGAATCCTTGGAAACGATTCAAAAATTCATCTAAAAAAACAAAAATCTTCGCAACGCTCGTTTGCTCCGTTATCTTTCTCGCTTTATTTTCCGCGGCATTGAGCAATACGACAACTTTTCACGAGCATACGTATACGCAAAAAATCGTACCGCCCACCTGCACGGAACGCGGCTACACGGAATATACGTGTGCCTGCGGAAACAGCACGT
Source organism: uncultured Clostridia bacterium (assembly GCA_964515795.1). GTDB lineage: Bacteria > Bacillota > Clostridia > Christensenellales > Borkfalkiaceae > Scatosoma. The sequence continues at coordinate 1,885 of CAZEVL010000037.1, forward strand.
ATACCAAGGACTTCGTCGACAGTCTCGGACACAAAGAATGCATTGACGAAGCCGTAAGGGCAACTTGCACGACAAACGGACTTACCGAAGGAAAGCACTGCTCCGTCTGCAATCAAATTTTACTCGAACAAAAAATAATCGAAAAGACACAGCACGGCTACGACAACGGAGAAATCACCGCCGTCGCGACCTGCTCGACCGACGGATGCCGAACCTATACTTGTAAAGAATGCGGTTACCGACACTCGGTATCCGTAAACAAGCTCGGGCATACTTTCGACAACGGAAAAATCTCACCGAATTCCTGTACCGCGACGTATGTTTGCACGACCTGCGGTTTCACTCGGACGGAAGCCGTCAAATCCCCCGTGCACGCCTATAACGACGGAAAAATCACAAAAGAGCCGACTTGCTCCGCAACCGGAATTAAAACGTATACTTGCACGAAATACGGCTCTACACGCACGGAAACCGTACAAAAGCTCGAACACACCTACGACGAAGGTAAAATAGTCAAAGCTTCCACCTGTACGACAAACGGCACAATGCTTTATACCTGCACCGTATGCGGAACAAAGAAAACCTCTTCGCTTCCAAAATCCGCATGCACACCGAATGCCAACCGCATCTGTACCATCTGCGGTAAAGACGTCGCCGAGTTAGCGCTAACGGATTCGGAAACCGCGCAAAGTAAAACTATTCAATGGATTTGCGGATATGCTTTCGATTATTTAAGCGACACGCGACAATTCCGCCTGTCTTTTTCGTTACAAGACAAAAACGAAAAATTCTTACAAGTCCCCGTCATCGTTTCCATAAAAATAAAAAACAACAATACGGAAACGATATATAACGCCGCAAAAATCATCACGGCGAACGATTACCGCACTTGCGACGACACAAACGAAAAAAATCGAACCGCGGCAACCGTCTATATAGACTACGCAGAAATTACGCAAGGTACGTCCGACTTTGGCACCGTTACGTTCGAGGTATACAACGATTACGTACACTTCGCGCCTTATAGCCTGCCCGTCGAATGTTTACCGTTAAAGCCCGTCACCGTAAATCTGCCTTCGACCGCTCAAACGATATACTGCTATACGGATGAAACCGTTTGTTCCCGTGTTCAAGTGAGCAAAATTACCTATGAGATTCGAAACGGAAAATTATATTTCTATTTCAGCGGCGAAAAAACATACGACCGACAAGGAAACGACTATGCAGCATCTTGCGAAATTCGATGGAAATTATATGACGAAGCTGGATACGTTGTGGCAAGCGGCATTTGCAACACCCCCGTTCTTTCCGTCGGTGAAAAATTCAAAAACCTGTGCGCCGATACGTCCTGTTGGAACGTTTCTTTACGCCCGGGAGATACGTATACGTTGGAACTGTTAGACGTACGATAAGCCGACGAGGATAACCGAAGCAACAAGCCGTTTGAATCTCTCGATAAGGGTTAGATTTAGAGAACAAGAAATGCGTATGCATTATAAACTTTTATTATCGTATGTAAAATCCTTTTTACTTAAACGTACGAGAAAAAGCATCTTTTGACGGAAGAAAATGCTTGATAAACGATACTTAAAACAAAAAAAGATAAGCGAAAAACGCTTATCTTTTTTTGTCTTTTAGAATAAATACCATTGACTTTAATAATTCCCCGATCCGTCAAAATCAGATGAACCCCAAAGCGTTTTCTTTTCCGCAAGCTCGACGAGTCTGTGCGTATTTTGCTCGATCATTGATTAATATCATTATTTTATAACATTAATATAATCGACATTATAACTGTAATAGACTTCAAACGTATAGAAATTGCCCCGAGCACAATTCCGCTAATAGATACGCCCTTGCCCGAATAACAGACGGAAGATTTGCACAATCCGATGACGCCTAATATCACCGCCGCAATTCCACACCATAAAGGCAAAACAAAAAGTCCTATAATTCCTATTGCTAATGAAAGCGCTCCGCATACGTTCATTGTTGGTCACCCACCTTTGTATATATACTTAAATTTCCGCCATAAAAAACCTTTAATACTTTGCGCGCACATCGTTTCGAAATTACAATCGATTTCGTCAATAAATAAAGCATTCTTAATTCCCCCTCTAACATTTTCTATTTCAAATTCAAAAGAGATCTCTCCACTGTCACAAAAAATCCGAATAGACCGGCACGCTTCGTAAACTCGTTTTTATAATTCATAATTTCTTCGACAATCATCTTGTTTGAGTAATATTTTACTCTGCTTCAATAATTATAGTATGTATTTTTTTCTTTGTCAAGTATTTTGAGCAAAATTTTACTAAAATAATTGAGGAGAATATTACTATGACACGGATTAAAGCTTTACGTTTAGAAAAAAATATGAGTCAGCGAGACGTTGCCAATGCTTTGCATTGCAGCCAAAAAGCCGTAGCCTGTTGGGAACGGGAAACAAGCGAGCCGTCCGCCAATTTTGTCATTGCACTTGCGGATCTATTTGAGTGTTCCGCCGATTATGTTTTAGGAAGAGAAAACGACTTTGGGCAAATTAACGTTAACAGTAACTTAACGGAAGAAGAGCGAAAGTTATTATTTTCTTTTTCAAAATTAAAAAAGAAAGACAAAGAAGAATTAAACAGTTTTATTGAATATTTATTATACCGTTCGTAATTACACAATTTCATTATACGACATAACAAACCGCCGCAGCGAGGATACCTCGCCGCGGCGGCAATTCGTTTTTTTTACTTTACTTTCCTTTGGTTTATGCCAAAGCGGCAACGGCTTTATCGAACCGCGCCAGCGTTACGTCCTTACCGAGAATCTGCATAATCGTCCAAAGGTCGGGCGTATTCGCCAAGCCCGTGGTGGCAATACGGAGCATTTCCGCTACGTCGGAAACGTTTCCGGGATATGCAGTCGGATCGGCTTTGTACGCTTTCATATCCGTTGCAAAACCGTTTTCCGCCGCAACCGTTTTCACCTTATCGAACCAAGCCGAACAATCGTCCTCATAGGCATAAACCGACTTAAAGCCTTCCAAAATCGTTCTAACGACCATTTTATCGAAACGATATTCGTATACGGGCGCAAACGTTCCGTCGAAGAAATACGCAATCGTTTCCACGGCTTGTTTGGCGCAAATAAAATCCTTTCTGCGCTTTTTGCCGCCGATCCCCATACAAAGGTTGAGTATCTTCAACACGTATTCCTTATCGGTAAAATACGCTTTTTGTTCGTCCGAACCGAATTCCTTCGTCCAGTTCGCCAAAAAGTCGTACGTTTCCTCCGCCGAAAGCGTAGACATAAACGTTTTGGAAATATCGTTAAGTTTCAAAATGTCGAACAATGCGCCACTCTTACCCATTTTCCCGATGGAATACTTAAATTCGTCCAAAGGCTTATCGGGGAATTTCAACAGCCATTCCTCGAAGTTGGAATTGAGCAGCGTCATCATATACGTACGCACCGCCGTCGGATGATAGCCCTGTTCCCGATAAAATGTAAGCGAAGCTTCGGGATCTTTACGCTTGGAAAGCTTTCTGCGCGTTTCTCCGTCGATTTTTTGAATGGAACAGTTATGTCCGTACTTGGGAAGCTTAAATCCCAAAACCTTGAACAATTCGATATGAATGGGCAACGAAGAAAGCCATTCTTCACCGCGAATGACGAGCGTAGTACGCATAAAATGGTCGTCGACGGCATGTGCGAAATGATAAGTGGGAATTCCGTCCGATTTCAAAATAACGACGTCTTGGTTATTTTCCGTAACCGTGATATCCCCTTTCACCTCATCATGAAACGTGTGTTTCGTTTCCACGTCGCCTTGCGATTTCAAACGAATAACATAGGGTTTCCCTGCGTCGAGATTTGCGTAAATTTCTTCCTCGCTCAACGTGCGGCACTTTGCGAATTCCCCGTAGTAACCGGGCAAAAGCTTATTTTCCGTCTGATATTCGCGCGTCTTTTCCAAATCTTCTTCCGTACAGAAACAAGGATACGCCAAACCCTTTTTAATCAACTCTTTCGCATACGCGTGATAAATTTCCGCACGCTGACGCTGGTAATACGGTCCGTAATTTCCGCACAAATCCGCGCCCTCGTCAAACGCCACGCCGAAATATTTCAAAGACTGGTGAATTACCTCCACCGCGCCTTCCACCTTGCGTTTCTCGTCGGTATCTTCGATACGGAGATAAAAAACGCCGTTGCTCTGATGCGCGATCCGCTCGTTTGCGAGAGCAACGTACAAGTTGCCCAAATGCATAAAGCCCGTAGGGCTGGGAGCAAGTCTCGTAACCTGCGCACCTTTCGGCAACTCTCTTTCGGGGTACATTTTTTCATACTCTTCCAAAGGTTTTACGTTTTCGTCCGGAATCAACCGCTCTGCCAATTTATTCAAATCCATACTTTCACCTTCTATGTTTTTACAGCCGAAGCTTCTTTATTTTCCTTATTATTGTATCATTTGCGCAACGTTCTGTCAATCGTTTGCACTCTCGACGAAGAAAAAATCCATATTCGCATAAGTCGTTTCGTACAAACCGTTTTCGATGCCGTGCACCAATTCCGTCACACGTCGACAGAGCGGCGCAGGAACGAGAACGCGTTCCCCTTCCGTCGCCACGACGCCGTCGATAAAATCAATTTCGCACTTCTTTCCGTTTTGCACGTCGCGAAGCATCCCCGACGTTAGCTTTTTATGTTTCCGCATAAAAAACGGCAATACCAGGTATGCGACGACGTTTTTAAGCGGCGTATTTTTGCCGAAAATTCCCGTCAAATTCACTCCGTGCGTCGGCGGCAACCGTATATCTTGCGCGGAAGCGACCGCAACGCATTCCCGAAAAATACCGAGTGCGACTTTTCTTGTTTTTCGTTTCCTTGCGACCTCGCCGAAAGACATTCCCGTCACGACGGAAAGCCCGGAAAACGCCGCGTTTATCGAAAGCTTTACCCAACGCGAGCCTATTAAATTGTCCGTCGTACGCACGAAACGCTCGTTCGTTTTCGCATAGTTCAAAACGTCTTGCAACAACGACAATTTTGCCCCGTCGTTGCGATAGCCGCCGATGTCGATATGCATCGCCGACGTTTTCGACGTTAGCTCCACGCGGCCGTCTCCCGTAAAATTCGCGCCGAACGACGTCACCGCCCCGTAGGTACGTTCCGTGCCGACGATTTCCGCTATACCGCCCTCCGGCATACCGTTT
>CAZEVL010000037.1:7191-16579 GCA_964515795.1 uncultured Clostridia bacterium
ACCGTTTACGATTTCTCGATTGTAACGTTGTTTCGTCATAAGAAACACTACGTCGTATTTTTCGTGCATTTCCGACGGCAACAACGCATGCACCGGAATATGCAACGTTTTTCCGTCCGCGGAACAATCGATATATGCCCCCGACCGATTAAGGCTCTGCACGTGCGATACGTTTCGAGTAATCAAATCGACGGACAGTCCGCCTTGCGTGAGTAAAGCACCGAGCACCGTACCCATCGCGCCCGCTCCGTAAATCGCAATTTTCGCCTGTTTTGCCGTCATACTTTAATTGCCCTCGATACTTTCTCCACCGATTCCGCAATCGACTGCTGTCGCAGCTCTACCGTGACGTCGGCATATTTCTCGTACAACGGTCGACGTTCCTCATACAAATCGCGCAAGGTAAATCCCTCTTTCAACGCCACGCCGCGTTTTTTCAAATCCCCGAGTCTGCGTTCCACCGTTTCGTACGGGAGTTTCAGATACACGATCGTTCCCATACTCTTCAATTTTTGCATGGCTGAATCCCGATAAATCACGCTACCGCCCGTGGCTATCACGCAACGATCGGCGCAAAGCTCCGCATTGACCTTCGCCTCGATATCCAAAAAGCCTTCCGTGCCGACTTCCTCGATAATCTCGCAAAGTCGTTTTCCCTCACGCGCCACGATAACGCTGTCGCTGTCGATGTACCCGTAACCGATTTTTCGGGAAAGTTCCGTACCGATGGTCGTTTTTCCCGATCCCGGCATACCGATCAAGATGACGTTGTGTTTTTTCATCTCGTACCTCTATATTCCGCCGAACACGCGTTTCAGCGTGCCTAAAATTTCCGCGTCCGCGGGCGCCCATTCCGTTTCGTTTAACGCAGACGGACGCAACCAAGCGTAACTTTCGTGTTCCTTTAAGACGAATGCGGAACGCATTTCGCATTCATACACGAAAAGCGTAATGATGAAATCGGGATATTCAAACGTATGGCAAGCGTATAAACCGCCCACTTCCACGTCCAAATCCAACTCCTCTTTCAGTTCTCTTTTAACGGCGTCCTCGCCACGCTCCCCGCGTTCGATTTTACCGCCCGGAAATTCGTATTTATGCGCCACGTACGGATAAGGGGAATCCCCTCGCTTCGTCGCAAAAATTTTCCCGTGGTCGAACAGCAACGCCGCCGCCACATTTACGTGTTTCTTTTCCATATCAATTGTGTCTGTCCTCCGAACGATAAATCTCGCAAAAACGAGCCGCAAACGAAGGTTCTTCTCCGCCGGCATACAAATGCCCCGTATCCCCGAAGCCGCAACAACGGAACATTGCCGTCCCTTCCCGACGTTCTTCCGTGTACAACGTCGTCACCGAAGTCGGCAATGCGGCAAAATGATGCCAAAGCGGAACGGGAGAAATACCGCACAAATGAGAAAGCAACACCATTTCCAAACCGAAATGACAAAACAGCGCAATCGTTTTCGTATGTCCGTTTTCCGTGCGATATACCTCTCCGTCGCGCGTATAACCGTATTCCGCAAGCAGTTCGTCCAACCCGTCCGTTACCGTTTTATACGCTTGCGCCAAATTCGCCTGCTCGTAAAACTCCTGCTTATACCATTCCTTATAATCGTACATTTTCGGCGTATCCGCCCATTCCGCAGGCAACATATCCCAAGGAATCCCGCGTTTTCTCCCGGAGGGCAACGTCACGGGATGAGAAAATTCTCGCAACCAGTCCTTAATGACGACCTCGTTTTCCTTTCCGTGCGCCCTCGCCGCATACGCACAGGTATCTTTTGCCCTGCCGAGCGGCGAAGAATAGAAAGCATCGATCTTTTCCGATTGCAATTTCTTCGCCAAAAGCGCGGCTTCTCGATGTCCTTTTTCCGTGAGCGTGTCGTGCTCGTAATCGGGATCACCGTGACGAATAATCAAAATTCTCATTCCGCGTCTTCCTCCAAGAAATACACCAGAACGGAATTTTGAACGTACAGATATTCCGATTTGATTTTCAGCATATCGCCGTTCAATTCCAAATATTTCGCCGTCTTTTTGAGGGCATTGGGGAAATCTTCGCCGAGCGACGAGCCGAACGCCGCTTTATATCCGTCCAAAGACAAGCCTTGCTCCGTACGGAGCGCAAGCATAACGTATTCGAACTTTGCGTCCTTTTCTTCAACCTGTTCCGCCGTGACCGCAGGATAAAAGCCCGAAATGACGCACTTCATATACTCGTCCAAATCAAACGTATTCGTGAAACGTTTTCCCTGCATAAACGAGCTTGCGGCGACGCCGAAACCGATATATTCGCCGCGACGCCAATAATTCATATTATGCCGACTTTCATAACCGGGAACGGCAAAATTGGAAACCTCATATCGTTTATAGCCCTTTTCTTCCAACAATTTTCTGCCGAAATCGTACATATCCGCCACTTCATCGGAATCGGGCAATTCCCCGTTCAGATAATCGGTGTAAATGGGTGTACCGTCCTCGACCGTCAACGCATACATGGATATGTGTTTCGAACCGCAAGCCGCCGCCAGCTCTATCGTTTTTCGGACGTCCTCTTTCGTTTGATTTTTCAAGCCGAGCATTACGTCCGTACTGAAATTTTGCCCTTCCAAAAGCTTCGTCGCATACACGTAATCGCGTGCGTTGTGGATACGCCCGATATCCGAAAGCTGTTCGTCGATCGCCGTCTGCAAGCCGACGGAAAAACGATTTATGCCTGCCTGTAAATACGTTTGCACTTTGTTTTCCCCGATCGTACCCGGGTTAAGCTCCAATGTAATTTCCGCATTTTCCTTTAATCGAAAACATTTTCGGATTTGATTCATCGCACCCAAAATGAGCTTCGGGGGGACGTACGAAGGCGTTCCTCCTCCGAAATATACGGTGTCGAATTCGTAGTTTTTCAACTCCTCGCCGCGCATTTTCATTTCCCTGTACACGCAAGCCATATAGGCCTCCGCATAATCGATTTTATCGGGAAACGAAACGAAATCGCAATAAGAACATTTGTGCCTGCAAAACGGCACGTGTACATAGATACCAGCCATATTCTTCCTTTGTCGGGCTTATTCCCCGACGTTAAAACTTCCTTGATATTGATATTTCGCCAAATCCACACGGTAGCTCTCGTCCACCATAACGCCCTCGCCGAGCAGCAACGTCGCCTGTATCTCCCTTCCGCCGAACGCAAACGACGGCGCGAGATTGCCGAATCTGTCCACCACGCGATGACAGGGAATCACCCCCGGTTGCGGATTTACGTGCAACGCATACCCGACCTGTCTGGACAAACGCGGACTGCCGACCGCACAAGCAATCTGCCCGTACGTTGCGACTTTTCCTCGCGGAATTTGCCGAACCGCCTTATAAACTTTATCGAAAAAATTTTCGTACATAACGTCAATCCTTATTCGTTTTAAGGATCTCCATAAACACTTCGCTGGGAACTTCCACCGAACCCATTTTACGCATACGCTTTTTGCCTTCTTTTTGTTTTTCGAGCAACTTCCGCTTACGCGTGATATCGCCGCCGTAACATTTCGCAAGCACGTCCTTACGCACCGCCTTTACCGTTTCGCGCGCAATAACCTTGCCGCCGACCGCCGCCTGTACGGGAATTTCGAATAACTGACGAGGAATCGCTTCTTTCAAATTTTCGCAAAGCGTCCTGCCGCGTTCGTACGCGCGCCCCTCGAATACGATCGTCGAAAGTGCGTCGCAAATTTCGCCGTTGAGCAGAATATCCAACCGCACGAGTTTGGAACGTTGATATCCGGCAAGTTCGTAATCGAAGCTCGCATAGCCGCGCGTCCGAGATTTCAAACCGTCGAAAAAGTCGTAAACGATTTCGTTCAAAGGCAACGTATATTCCAACTTCACACGACGTTCGTCCACATACGTCATATTCTTAAACACGCCGCGTTTTTCCTTACAAAGATCCATTACGGAACCCATATAATCGGGCGGCGTATAAATATCCGCTTTCACAATCGGCTCTTCCATAAACTCGATATCGGAAGGATCGGGCAAATGCGAAGGATTGTCCACGAAAAATTCCTCTCCGTCCGTCTTATGCACGTGATAGCTTACCGACGGCGCGGTCGTAATGATATCGAGGTTGAATTCCCGTTCGATACGCTCCTGTATAATCTCCATATGCAACAAGCCCAAAAATCCGCAACGGAAGCCGAACCCGAGCGCGATGGAATTGTCGGGTTCGAAAATAAGCGACGCGTCGTTGAGTTGCAATTTCAAAATCGCTTCCTTCAAATCGTTGAATTTACTGCCGTCCAAGGGATATATTCCGCAGAATACCACGGGTTGCACCTTTTTATAGCCGGGCAACGGCGCAGGCGCGGGATTGTTTGCAAGGGTGACCGTATCCCCGACCGCTACGTCTTGAATGGACTTGATCGACGCGGCGATATAACCTACCTCTCCTGCCTGCAAGCAATCTTTCGGGAACAGACCGGGTGCAAACGCACCGACTTCGGTGACGTCGTATTCCGTCGGCGATAAAAACGTCTTGATCCTATCCCCGACCTTTACGCAACCGTCCATCACGCGGACAAACAAAATAACGCCTTTGTAATTGTCGTAATAGCTGTCGAAAATCAACGCTTTCAGCGGCTTCTCCGTATCGCCGTCGGGTGCAGGGAAATATTGCGTGATCGCCTCCAACAAATCTTCGATATTCGTACCCTCTTTGGCGGAAACGCAGGGAATCCCCTCCGCGTCCAAACCGATGACGTCCTCGATTTCCTGTTTCACCTCGTCCACCCTTGCACTGGGCAAATCGATTTTGTTGATGACGGGCAAAATCTCCAAATTGTTTTCCAAAGCCAAATACACGTTGGCGAGCGTTTGCGCCTCCACGCCTTGCGTTGCGTCCACGACGAGAATCGCCCCCTCGCAAGCGGCAAGAGAACGGCTCACCTCATACGTAAAGTCCACGTGCCCCGGCGTATCTATCAAATTAAACTCGTACTCTCTGCCGTCTTTCGCCGTATAATACATACGAACGGGCGTGAGTTTTATCGTAATACCGCGCTCGCGCTCGATATCCATGCTGTCGAGGAGCTGTTCCTCCATGTCGCGCTTGGATACTTGCCCGGTGCGTTCGATCAGTCTGTCCGCCAAGGTACTTTTACCGTGATCGATGTGCGCTATGATACAAAAATTTCTTAAAAGCGGATTGGGTTTCGCCATAATTTTTCCTCTTTCTATTCTCTTAAATTTATTACTTTTGCCATTCGGGCGTAAACATATCGATAAACGCCTGCAACGCATAGGATATCGACGCGTTTTTTTTGAGCAGCATCCCCACCGACCGAACCGGCAACTTAGGGTCGGTTTCCACCTCGAACAGCGTTCCGTCCCGCAAACGTCGCACCGCATACTCTCTCGGGATTACCCCGATCCCCATGCCGCGCGATACAAGACTTTTCATTAAATCCCAGTTTCCGATTTCCATAGACGAAGGCAACTCGATTGCCAACGACGAAAGAAAATTTTCAAACGAACGCCGAGCCACCGTTTCCTCGTCCATTAAGAGCAACGGATATTCCCGAAGCCGTTCCAACGGAACGCATTGTCCTTTCAATTCCGAAAACTTTTCGCCTGCGATAAACACGTCGTTGAGCCGCATACAGTTGCCGTACAACCGTAATTCTCCGTCCACCGCAATAGGCAAATTGACAAACGCGACGTCGCAACGCTTCGATTTCAATTTTTCTATCGTATCCGGCGTAAATCCTGCCACCAAATCGATTTTTACCGCAGGAAATTTTTCGTGAAATTCCACAAGCTTATCCGCCAAAAAATATTCGAAAATGGTATCGCTTGCGCCGATACGAATCGTCCCCGTCGCGGAAGTCTGCATTTGCGCAATACGATTTTCGACATCGTTCAACAGCGACAGCGCTCGCTCCACGTCGGCAAAAATCGCTTTACCGCCCTGCGCCGAAAGTTCCATTCCCCGATGCGTACGGTTGAAAAGCTGTATGCCTAATTGGTTTTCCAACTGTTTTATCGATTGCGAAACGGCAGGCTGAGAAATGTATAATTCCTCTGCAGCTTTCGTAAGGCTGCCGCATTTCGCCACCGTATAAAAAACTCGATACAAATCCAAATTTACCATACCGTTATACCGTTACTTTCCTACGCAAAATTTTGCAAAAATCTCTTCGATAATTTTCTCCGTCGCCGTTTCCCCGGTAATTTCCCCGAGGGCGTCCCAAGCCTCCTTAACGTCGATTCCGATCAGATCCAACGGTTGAAAACCGCAAGCGAGCACAGCTTTTTGCAAAGACGCCTTTGCTCGTTCCAATGCGTCGAAATGTCTTTCCTCTATCAAAAACGCGGCGTCTTCTCCCCTTGCGCCGAAACTGCGTTCGTACAACAGAGACTTCAATTTCTCGATTCCCTCGCCCGTTACCGCCGACGTATATACGTCGGCGTCCGTTTCCGTTTCATCGCTGCTCAAGTCTACTTTGTTGAATACTTTTATAAGCGGCTTCCCTTTTACCATTTCCAAAACGCGCGCGTCCTCGGCGTCCAGCGTACCCGCATAATCCGCAACGAATACCGCCACGTCCGCACTCTTGACTATGGATTCCGCACGCTCGATACCGATATTTTCGATAAAATCTCCGCTTTCGCGGACGCCTGCCGTATCGTAAAGATTAAACTTCCTGCCGTCGATCTCCAACAAACCCTCCACGGCGTCGCGCGTCGTGCCCGCCACGTCCGAAACAATGGCTTTATCGTACCCGAGCAACCGATTCAAAAGCGAACTTTTTCCAGTATTCGGTTTTCCGCAAATGGCGACGGTCACGCCCGATTTAATTTTCTTGCCGACGGCATAGCTCGCCGTCAATGCGGACAATTCGTTTTGCAATTTCCCGAGCTCTGCGGCGAGTTCCTCGACGTGCTGTTCTTCGACGTCCTCTTCCGGATAATCCACCGACACGTCGATCCCTGCCAAAAGCGTAGTGAGCCGCGCCTGAAAATCCTTCACTTTATTCGTCAATTTTTCGCTGTACAGCAAATATCCCGCCTTTACTTCGGCTTCCGATTCTCCGTTGATCATATCCGCGACGCCCTCAGCCGATGCAAGGGACAATTTCCCGTTCAAAAACGCACGCTTGGTAAATTCTCCTCGTCCGGCAGGTTTTGCACCGAGACGGAAAGTCTGTTTCAAAATACCGCGTGCGATACTTTCGCCGCCGTGACATTGGAACTCCACGATATCCTCGCCCGTATAGCTGTTCGGCGCTTTGAAATACACGCACAGCCCGTAATCGCAAAACGTTCCCGCGTCGATCTTTCCCGGATACATGCGATAGGGCTCGAACTCCGAAACGGCTCTTTTCCCCACGGGCATAAACATCTTTTCCGCAATCCGCAAAGGAGATTTTCCGCTGATGCGGATTATGGCTACGCCGCCTTTTCCGGGTGCGGTCGCTATCGCCGCCACGTTTTCTTCTAACATATCGCCACCTCCGAACGAGTCTGCGCGCTTTTTCGGCGCGTTTTATAACCAAAATTTATACTTGTCTTTATTATACCACAGTCTTTGTTTTCTGTAAACCGTTTCACGGTTATTACGCACAAAAAAAGACGGGAATTATAACTTTTTCTTATCCCGTCTTGCTTTTATTCAGTTGGAAAACTCGTCAAACGGATTTTCGTTCTTCGGCGGTTCTCCGTTGCCGTTTTGCCCGCCCTTTCTATCCGAAGAAAATTCCTCGAAAGGATCTTCTTCTCGTCGATTTCCCTGTGCGGAATTCGCTCCGTCGTAAGGATTTTGCGTATACGGATTTTGATTATAGGGATTGCCGTATCGGTTTTGATATTCCTGCCGACGGCGAATATACGCTTCCTGCTTCGCACGCATATACGCATTGTAATCGACCGCCTTACGGTTACGAAGCACGAAAATAACGATATACGACGAAACGGGAATCAAATAGGAAAGCACACCGAACAAAACGTAATTGTTCGGCGCGTACTTTTTGAACAAGCCCAACAACAACAAGATTTGCAAAATGCTATACGCAAAGGACGCAAACCACAAAATATAGTAACTCACCTGGTACACGGTATACACCGCTTTGTCGAAACCGCTCAATTCGATCCAAAACGGTAACCCGATATCGTTTCCGGAGGGTTGTCCGAACTTCTCAAACAGATAAACGAGCGACACGACGCTCACCGACAACAACAAATGATAAACGATTTTCGTAATCATCGTATATAAACCGACGCGTTTGAGTTTTTGCCCGAAAAAGTTGCATTCTCCGACCAGTTTGTCCATACAATACGTATTCGCAAACGGAATAAACGCCAAAGCTTTGTGTTTCAGTCCTTGATTTTTAGCCATTCGATACAAACCGAACGCACGCAACAGATAAAACGTCAAAGCCGCCGCCAAAGCGATAAACAGCACGATTAACGTTTGCCGCATCAAATCCGCAGCACCGCTTTTATACAGTCCGCAAACGAGCTCCAAATAAAATTCATAAACTTGCATTTTTTCCTCAATCCGCCGCAATAGGGCAGTCTTCTTTTATTCTTCGTACACAACCTGCAACATCGTCAAACCCTTTGCAGGCATCGTTTTCCCCAACAATTCTCGCTTTCCCGTTTCATAGGCGGAAAATAAACTCTCCTTCGTACGTCGCCCGGACGCTAAATCCAACAACTCTCCCGTCATCGTACGCACCATGTTATATAAAAAACCGTTGCCGGTGACGTAAATCTTGATATCTCGTCCGCCAAAGCTTTCGCTCTCTTCCACGCGAACCTCGTACACCGTCCGCACCGTCGTTTTCACGGAAGCCCCCGACGCGCAAAACGCTTTATAATCGTGTTCGCCTTCGAGCAAGCGCGCATTCTCACGCAACACCTCTATACTCGGCGCGGCGTCTATTCGCACGGCAAAACGCTCTTTCAACGGCATTTCTCGTTTGGACACGTACAGAGAATAGCAATACGTTTTGCGTTTCGCACTCCGATTGCTGTCGAAATTTTCTCCGCCGAGCCAACCTTCCGTCACCCGAACGTCGGACGGTAAATAGCAATTCAGACAATCGGGCAAACGCTCCGCAGGGACGGTAATCTCATTGCTGTCGAAATGACACACCTGTCCGGCAGCGTGTACGCCTGCGTCCGTCCTGCCGCTCGCCGTAACGCGCACGTCAATCTTCAAAGCCGACAACAAGGCGTTTTCCAACGTTTCCTGCACTGAAATCGCATTCTTTTGCCGTTGCCAACCCGCATAATTCGTTCCGTCGTAGGCGATTTTCAATACGTACCGCATAAAACCTCCCTCGTATAATATAATTACTTAGTTTTTTTGCAAGGAACTAAGCGAAACCTTTAT
>CAZEVL010000038.1:0-15832 GCA_964515795.1 uncultured Clostridia bacterium
GCAGACAGCTCCGCGACAGATTGTATAAGGAGCTTCTTCGCGACGTTTCTTTGCGTGTCAACGACACCGAATATGCGGACAGCTTCCGCGTCTGCGGCAGAGGGGAAATGCACCTTTCCATTTTAATCGAAACCATGCGCCGCGAAGGGTATGAATTCCAAGTTTCCACGCCCAAAGTTTTATATAAAGAAATCGACGGCGTATTGCACGAACCGATGGAGCGTTTCGTGGCGGACGTTCCCGAGGACATGACGGGACCCGTATTTTCGGAAATGGGTAACAGAAAGGGTGTTTTGGCGCACATGAGTGCGGTCGGCAGCCGTATGCGTTTGGAATTTATCGTACCTTCGCGCGGTTTGTTCGGGTATAAGAGCCAATTCCTGACCGATACCAGAGGACAGGGTATCATGAATACGATTTTCTTCGAATACGAGCCGTATAAGGGAGATATGCAACGCAGAAGTACGGGGTCGCTCGTGGCGTTCGAAACGGGCGATGCCGTTACCTACGGTTTGTTTAACGCACAGGGCAGAGGTACGTTGTTCGTGACGCCCGGCACGCCCGTATATCAAGGCATGGTAGTGGGCTACACTAACCTTGCGGAAGATATCAACGTCAACGTATGTAAAACAAAACATCTTACCAATACCCGTTCTTCGGGAAGCGACGACGCACTCACGCTCGTTCCCGTTAGTAAAATGAGCTTGGAGGAATGTTTGGAATTCATTGCCGACGACGAGCTGTTGGAAGTTACGCCGAAAACTTTGCGTATCCGTAAACGCATTTTGGACAGCGAGCTCCGTGCAAAGGCAAGATTCAAGGAAAAGAACGCGAAGTAAATGAACGATATTTATATTTTTGATTTGGACGGCACGTTGATAGATTCGATGCCCGTAGACGTTGGGATTGTCCTCGGTTTTTTGAAAGAAAACGGCGTTCCCTGTCCGGAAGATTTGGTGAAACGTTTGACGCCGCTCGGCTACAAAGGATCTGCGGAATATATCGCGCGGCATACGGGCGGAAAATTCGACGCGAATAACGTTTACGACTTTTTTCAAGAAAAGACGTTGCTGGCTTACGGGGAGAGTATCCCCTTAAAAGCAAACGTCGCGGAAACGTTGCGCGCGTTGTCGGCGCACGGCGCAAGATTGAACGTGTTGACGGCAAGCCCGAAAAAGTTAACGGATCTTTGTTTGAAACGATTGGGCGTATACGAATATTTCGAAAACGTCTGGTCGATAGACGATTTCGGTATGACGAAAGCGCAGACGGAGATTTACGAAGAGGCGGCGAAACGTTTGAACGCCGCTCCGTCCGACTGTATTATGGCGGACGACAATTTGCTCGTAATCAAAACGGCGCGCGCCGTCGGTATGCGTACGATTGGCGTGTACGACGCTTCGGCGGACGCCGATTGGCAAGAGATGCAAAGTTCGGCGGATTTTTGCGTGCGCTCGTTCGAGGAGATTTTACGATAAGAAAATTCGGGACGAAAAAAAATCGTTCCGAATTTTTGCATTTTTGGCAGTAAAACACGCTTTTGAATTGTTTAATAGATGAAGCTCGAAAACAAAAAAACGAAGACTCGGGAAATTAATTTTTGTGAGATAAGGAGGAAAGATATTATGCGAAAAACGAGAAACGCGGTATCGATTTTGTTTTCGGTACTTATTTTGTCCGTAGTATGTTTGCTTTTTGTCGGGTGTCGCGTGGATCCGTATTATTTGGAAACTTGGTATTTGGATTCGTATACCGATTCGGACGGCATTACTCGTTCTGCAGGGTATGACGCAGTCTCGCAAACCAATCTTTCCCCTGAAGCGATTACGATACAATACTTCGAGGACGGAACGTTTTTATTTAAGGAATTCGATCGAGAATATACGGGTACGTATTCGTATGTGCGTAATACCGATTGCGCAAAGACGTGGTTATCGCTCGTCTTTTCGGACGGGTCGAAAGGAGAAGCCACGTGTGCGCGATATATGTTCGACGGCGTTTGGTTCGTAGGTACGTTGCAGGCGTTCGGAAAAGAATATACATTTACGGAAGATGCGGATGTGTGGGAACCGGATGATTCTGTCGAGCAAGTCGGGAAAAATATTTACGAAGCATTAAAGTATAATAGAACGATGACCGACCGCGGTTACGGGCGGTTCTACAAAGGGTGCGTGATGCTTCGCGACGGGGCGTATTGGTTCGTCCCGGATAATTCGGAGAGAGTGAGCGAGGAGAATTTATCACAAGCAAATGCATCATTGTACACTTACGAATTGGATGAGTCGTATACTGCTTCGCGAGGCGACAATACGTTGCGTGAGGGGCGTTGCTTTTTTGCGTTCGATAAGCATAGCATAGCCGTGGAGGGAGAGCCCGTGAGGATAAACAGATACGGCGTCTGGTATTACGAGGACGTTTTTGAAAACGTTTATCCGTGGGCGGCGGAGCTCGAACAGATTTTGTCCGTGCGCGTAGAAAGACGAGAGAATAATCGAGATTCGTTCTACCAAGTACAAATTTGGGATGCGGACGATACGTGTTTTCAGGAATTTTACGAGTTGTTTGTAGAGCAATTTATCGTAAAAGGCGATCCGCTGTACAGAGTGACGAGCGAAATGGCTTATTACGTAAAGACGGCGACGCAAACGTATACGGCTGTTTATCAAGACGGTTGGGATGTTGACGGAGCTCCGTGTAGAGCCTTTGTCTCGGACGGACAATATTATTATTGTCATTCCGACCAACGGATAAAGTCCTATTTTGACGGAGATTATTATTGGGCGTTGGAGAAAAATTCCGACGGCGCGTCGCTTTTCTTGGACGGTGAATACGTAAAGACGTACGAGGACTTGGCGGAGGAACTCCTTTTCAAATTCGAGTACGTCGATATCGAAGAGGCGGATTCGAGGTATGTATTGCGGTCGGGAAATTATAGGTTGATTTTGTTGGACTCGACGCATTTTATTATGGAGACTCTTTCGTACGGAACGCCGCATTGCAAGGTTGTCGGAGAAACGGATTTTTATGCAATATTCGAGGAATATCCGAGGAACGACGAATAATGCCAAAACGTTCTGGCCGAAAAAAAATCGTTCCGAATTTTTGTTTTTTACGCAATAAAACGTTCGACGGGATTGTTTAATAATAGGAACGGAAAACGACCGTTGGAGAAACGGTGCAATACAAACGAAAAGGTCGTCGTATCACGGCGGCGGAGGATCGAATGAGCAAGAGGGAGTTGGATATCCTTCTATGCCGAATCGCGCGAGGGGACAATGCGGCGTTTGAAAAGCTGTATGAAAAGACGAAACGCGGCGTGTATGCGTTTTTATATACGTATTTTCATAATGCGGCGGACGCCGAGGACGGTATGCAGACGGTATATTTGAAGGTGAAACAAGGAATAAGCGGTTATCGCGAGGGCACGAACCCGAGCGCATGGCTTTTGCAGATCGCAAAAAATCATGCGTTGAACGAGCTGGCGAAAAGAAACCGCATAACAACGGAGGAACTTACGGAGGTTGCCGTAGAGGTCGCCCCGTCGGAAAACGCTTCGGTGACGGAATGGATGCAAAAGGTGTTGGACGAAGAGGAACAGCGTATCGTGACGCTTCACGCGCTGTGGGATTATAAACATAGAGAAATAGCGGAAATGCTCGGTTGTCCCGTGGGGACGGTCACTTCCAAGTATAAAAGGTCGATTGCGAAGTTGAAAAAATATTTAGAGGAGGACGAAGAATGAGCGGTTGGAAAAAACGGTGGAAAAACGAGCTCGATCGAATTATTCCCGATTTGCGGGACGACGTAAAGAACGCGCCGATCGAAACGGGTCGAAAACGTGCGGAAGAAAGTTCTCCTCTTCGGGAAAAATTGCGCAAAGCTATGGATTGGCTGCGAAGTCGTCAAGGCGGAGTTGCCGTCGGGGCGGTTTGCGCGGCTTGCGTGATTGCCGTTTGCGTTACTACGCCGTGGACGCGCACGTTTCACAACGTAACGGCGGAAGCGAAGGTCGTAGAGGCGATTTCCGTGGATTGCGACGCTGCGGCGGTGTTTGCCGTGGACGAGGACGGATTGGTGACTTCCGTGACTGCGGAAAATGCGGAGGCGGACGTGATTTTGGCGTCGTACGGAAGAGAGGACAAAATAGAAGGCGTGTCTGCGGAAACGGCGACGAGTATTTTCGTGGATTACGCCGCAAGGTTGGGATTTCTCGATCTTTCCGCATGTAACGCAACGTTGCTGTCCTATACGAAAGCGGACGGAAAGCAAGAGGACGTGCGTGCCGCCTTGGAAACGTATTTTTGCGAGAAAGGCGCGTATGCGGCTGTCGCGACGGAACGCGTTACGGCGGCGGAACTCGCTCGACGGCTGGGCGTTTCGGATGTTGAGCAAGAACAAGATTTGTGGGAGAATTTACGGACGATGCCGTCGCTTTATTCCGCAAGAAACGGACTCGGGAAAGAGGGCGATTCGTTGACGGCGGCGTATCGAGATTGCGTATCCGTCGAAAGTCTGAAAAAGGTGACGGAACGTGCGTTGAACAGTCGTTTGTCGGATATCGAAGAAAACTTACAGGCGTTGGAAAATATCGGCAGACTGTCCAAGGCGATAAAAACGCACAAGGACAATCCGTATCGCTATTTTGCCGATTATTGGGCACTCGTCGCGCTCGATAAAGCGTATTCGGCGGA
This sequence comes from uncultured Clostridia bacterium, assembly GCA_964515795.1. Lineage (GTDB taxonomy): Bacteria > Bacillota > Clostridia > Christensenellales > Borkfalkiaceae > Scatosoma. Next base: position 4,692 of record CAZEVL010000038.1, read on the forward strand.
GTTGCTTGCGTTGATGACGGAGATGCGTACGGCGTTAGATGCGTATGAAAATCGTTACGGGCAGGAGATTCGTTCCGTTTCCGAATTTTTGTCGGCGTCAAACGCAGTATCGCGCGAAAACGCATACGGGGAATTATTGAACGCGTTGGAGGAGTTTACGACGGAGTTGTTCGAAACGCGTTTTACGGAGTGGATACAGATGTTGAAAAACGTCGGGTTCGACGTAACGCTTTTGGAATATTGGTACGAAGAACCGAGCGATTACGGTACGTATCGAGAGAAAACGTTGCAATACGAAAATATGCGGTTTTATTATTTATGGTCTACGAATCAGTCGGTGTACGAGGCGCAACGTAAGCCGTTGACTCGCGGCGAATACACGACGTTCGTGCAGGGGATTTTGGACGAATACGGCTCATTGAAGGCGTATTGGGAAAAAATTTCGAAATAAAATAAAAAATCGTGCAACAAAACGATCGTTTCGACTGTTTAATAAATGAAAAATAAAAAATCACGGAGGAAAATTACCATGATGAAAAAAAGATTTATGACGTTGGCTATGGCAGGATTGCTCGCGACGAGCGCGTTTGCGTTCGGCGGCTGTAAACCCGAAGAGGATAAAAACGAACAAGTACCGCAAAAGGTAATGAACGTGTCTTTGAATCCCGAAGTGGAATTTATTTTGGATAAGAACGATACGGTCGTTACGGTCAACGCGTTGAACGAAGAAGGAAATTTGATTATAAGCGCGGGGGCGTTTACGGGAAAGAGTGCGGAAGAGGCGGCGAAGCTGTTCGTGCAGATTTCCAAGGATACGGGTTTCTTGGTGAGCGGTAATGCGAGCTACGGAGATAACGAAATTGAATTTTCTTTCTCCGGTGACGTAAAAGAGGCACAAAAACTGTATAATTCGGTGAAGTCGGAAGTGGAAAATTATCTCGGTGCGGAAAATATCACGGCGCAAATCGAGAAAATCGAGGCGATTACCGAAGAAGAACTTCGTGAGCTCGTAGAGGAGTGCGCGCCGTATATCGAGGACGCGAAATTGCAAGCACTCGGCTACATGGAACTCTTAGAAGAACTTTACGAATCCCGTGAAGAAACGGTGAACTTCTATTCGCAGGAATTGAAAAACGCGTATTACGAAGCGAAGGCGTTCGCTATGGAGCAGGCGGAATTGGAGACTTTGCGCACGCATTTGTCTACGGCGGAAGGGATTTTGTTCGACGCGGCATATATCGGATATTCTACAGCGGTAAACGCCATCGAAAGCACTCGTCAAATTTTGCTCGTCGATGAAAACAGCGTATATCAAACGGCGTTGGCGGCGTTCCGTACGGCAAAAACGAACTATCTCAATTACCGTAACGAAGTGGCTGCGATGGAACAGACGGAGGTTACGGAAGCGATTTTGGCAAAACTTGCCGTTTATGAAACGAAATTAGATGCCGCAGAGGCGAAGTTGGAAGAAATTTCCGAAACAGCCAATAAGCGTTTGGACGATTTGAAGGACGAGGTGCAGACGGCTTACGACGGCGTCGTGGATTGTTTGGGAAAATGGTTTAGCAAAGCAAACGAATACGTAGAGGAGATTTCCGCAAAGCAGAAAGAAGCGCAAACGAAGTTCTTTGCCGATTTCGAAAAAGGTTATAAGAACGGTGTGGAAAGCTCGAAAAAAGCGTGGGAAGACATGAAGAACAATTTGCAAAGCGGTACGATTACCGATAATGAGGAAAATGCGTGACACGTGTGTTTTTCTTAGCTGATAAACAGAGAAACGACCGAGCGAAAAAATCGCTCGGTTTTTTCTTGGTAAATAAAAAAAATCGCTTGTTTTTATCGATAAACGGTGCTATACTGTAAAGGTGGAGGTGGCTCTATGAAAAAAATACAAGAAAATAACGAAAGGGTAACGATTTCTCGTGCGACGCTCGGAAGAATGCCGTTGTATTTGCATTTTTTGCAGGAAGAAAGTTCCAAGGGGGCGCAATACATTTCTTCTACGGTAATCGCGCAAAATATTTCCGTATCGTCGGTGCTGGTACGGAAAGATTTGGCTTTGGTTTCCTCCGAACCCGGTCGGCCGAGGCTGGGCTTTGCAATCGGGCGTTTGATCGTGGATATCGAAAAGTTTTTGGGGTACGACAACTTGTCCGATGCGATTATTGTCGGGGCGGGCGGACTCGGTCGCGCGTTTTTGGGGTACGAAGGCTTCAAAAACAACGGTTTGAATATCGTTGCGGCGTTTGATATTTCCAAGGAATTGATAGGGACGAACGTACTCGGAAAGGAAATTTTGTCTCTTGAACAGATGAAATCGTTTGTGGAGGCGCATAAAATTCAAATCGGGATTATCACCGTACCGAAACAGGCGGCGCAGGAAGTCTTAAATCGTATGATCGAGGCAGGTATTAAGGCGATATGGAATTTTGCGCCTGCGCCTTTGCGTGTCCCGAAAGGGATCGTGTTAAAGACGGAGGATCTGGCTGCGTCCTTGGCGATGTTGGCAGGAAAACTGTACAATATAGACGAATAACGCGTTCCTTATCGCGTGACGGGGAGCGCGATAAGGAGGAATATGGAGGAAAAAATTAAAACGGAAGCGTCGGATACGCAGGCTCGCGACGAGATTCGTGCGTTGGTTAAAGGCGTGCGAGCCGCACAGGAACGTTTTGCGACGTTTTCGCAACGACAGGTGGACGAAATCTTTAAGGCTGCGGCGCAGGCGGCAAACGAAGCTCGATTGGAGCTCGCCGAGGCGGCGGTTCTTGAAACGGGTATGGGCGTATTCGAGGACAAGGTGTTGAAAAATCACTATGCCGCGGAATATATCTATAATCGTTACAAAAGGGAAAAGACTTGCGGCGTGTTGGAGCGAGACGAGGCGAACGGCTACGTACGGATTGCCGAACCTATCGGGGTTGCCGCGGCGGTCGTTCCTACGACCAATCCCACGTCCACGACGATTTTTAAGGCACTCGTTTGTTTGAAAACGAGAAACGGTTTGGTGTTATCGCCGCATCCTCGTGCGAAAGCCTGTACGATCGCGGCGGCGAAATGTGTTTTGGAAGCTGCGGAGAAAGCAGGCGCGCCGAAAGGGATTATCGCGTGGGTGGATAACCCGTCGGTGGAGCGTTCCGCTTTGTTGATGCGGAAATGCGATATCGTTTTGGCGACGGGCGGACCGCAAATGGTACGCGCCGCATATTCGTCGGGTAAACCCGCTATCGGCGTCGGCGCGGGGAATACGCCTGCCGTGGTGGACGCTTCTGCAAACGTTCGAACGGCGGCGGCTTCCGTCGTGCATTCCAAAACGTTCGATAACGGCGTGATTTGTGCCTCCGAACAGTCGGTCGTCGCGGTGAAGGAAATATACGACGCGTTTCGTACGGAATCGGAAAAGCTCGGTTGTGTGTTTTTGAACGAAGAAGAGAAAGAAAAATTGCGACGAGGAATGTTTGAAAACGGGCGTTTGAACGCCGCGGTTGTCGGGCAGTCAGCAAAACGAATTGCGGAGATTTGCGGTATCCGTGTGCGAGACGACGTGAAAATTTTGGCGGCGGAGCTGTCCTCTACGGGCGAGGAAGAGCCTCTTGCAAAGGAAAAACTTTCGCCTGTTTTGGCGATGTATCGGGCGGAAACGTTCGAAGACGCGTTGCGGATAGCGGACGAATTGGTACGAGGCGGCGGTTTGGGGCATACCGCGTCGATTTATATCGACGAAGCAGCGGGCAAAACGCGTTTGGACGCCTTTTGCGAGCGTATGAAAACCTGTCGTATTTTAATCAATACTCCTGCCGCACAGGGCGGTATCGGAGATTTGTATAATTTTCGCTTAACGCCTTCGCTTACGCTCGGTTGCGGTTCTTGGGGCGGAAACAGCGTTTGCGAAAACGTGGGCATAAAGGAATTGATCAATATAAAAACGGTGGCAAGCCGTCGCGAGAATATGCTTTGGTTTCGCCTGCCTGAACGGGTGTATTTCAAACGCGGTTGTTTGCGGTTTGCTTTACGCGAGCTCGGGGAAGTGTACCGTTCAAAACGCGCGTTTATCGTGACGGATAAATTTCTTTACGAAAGCGGTGCGTTGCGTCCCGTAACGGCGGCTTTGGACGAACAAGACATTGCACATACGGAATTTTTCGAAGTTTCGCCCGATCCGACGTTGGCATGCGCACGGCTCGGTGCGGAGCGTATGCGCGCGTTTGCGCCCGACGCGATTATCGCGGTCGGGGGCGGTTCGCCCATGGACGCGGCAAAGGTGATGTGGCTGTTGTACGAATATCCGGAAACGGATTTTTCCGACCTTGCCATGCGCTTTATGGATATCCGTAAACGTATTTACGAGTTTCCGAAATTGGGCGAAAAAGCTCGTTTCGTTGCCGTGCCCACGACGGCTGGTACAGGCAGCGAAGTAACGCCGTTTGCCGTAATCACGGACGAACGTACCGGCGCGAAATATCCGCTTGCGGATTATCAATTATTGCCGACCATGGCGATTTGCGACGTGAATTTTATGTCGGATATTCCGCCGTCGTTGACGGCAAACGCAGGTTTCGACGCACTTTCGCATGCGATCGAGGCGGTGGGGTCGCTTATGGCGTCCGATTTTACCGACGGGTTGGCGTTCGAGGCGATTTCGTTGTTGACGGAATACCTGCCTATCGCTTTTGAGCGCGGTAAAACGGATTTGATCGCTCGGGAAAAGGTGGCGAATGCGGCGACGATGGCAGGTATGGCGTTTGCGAATGCGTTTTTAGGCGTATGTCATTCTATGGCGCATAAATTGGGCGCAAGGTGGCATTTGCCGCACGGAATGGCGAATGCGCTTTTATTGGTGGAAGTTATGCGCTTTAACGCTGCCTCCGCACCGCAAAAGATGGGTACTTTTCCGCAATACGAATATCCGAATTGCCTTTCGAGATATGCGAAAATAGCGCGCGTAATCGGTTGTCAAGGAGGTTCGGAGGAGGAATTGTTTCAGGGGCTGATTGCCCGAATCGAGTCGTTGCGAGCCGCTTTGCGGTTGCCTAAAACGATTCGGGAGGCGCTCGGAGAACGTGTAAGCGAGCAGGCGTTTTTGGACAGCGTGGACGAAATGAGCCGCGACGCCTTCGACGATCAATGTACGGGGGCGAATCCTCGGTATCCGTTGACGTCGGAAATTCGGGGAATGTACGTGCGTGCCTATTACGGAAAATAAAGAAAAAAGAGAGAAGTTCCTTTTTCGAAGGAACTTTTTCTTTTGTAAACTGTTGACACTTTTCGGGTAGAATGTTATAATACCAGTGAGAAAACTTGTTTGCAAGGGCTTTTGAGTGCAGTATTGCAACGTAACGTTATAATAAAAAAGAGCGAATGAAAAAGGGAAAAGAAAAACAGGGGAATGATCGAACTCCGAAATTTACAAAAAGGATACGGGAAAGCGAAGTCGGTTTTGAAAAACGTTACCCTTACACTTTCGGACGGAACGACGTTTGCGTTACTCGGGGCGGACGGCGTCGGAAAGACGACGTTGCTTCGCGTTTTGTCGGGTATTTTGCAAAAAGAAGAGGGGCAGGTATGCGTTGACGGGCAAGACCCGTATGAGAACGTCGCTTGTAAACGGGAGACGTTTTTTCTTTCGGAAAATCCGTTTTTCTCATGGAATGCGACGGTTCGTGATTTGGCAAATCGATATGCGGCGGTATATCCGTTCGAAAACGCTGTGTTCGAAGAATATTTACGGGCATTTACAATCGAGGAGAAGACGTATTTGCGTGCTTGTTCGCACGGCGTTCGAAAACAGGTCTTTGCGGCGTTGGCATTTGCCGTCGCACCTAAATATCTGTTGTTCGACGAGTTTTTCGAGGGGATAGATCCTTTGGCGGCGGAAATCGTTAAACGGGGCTTGCGAGAATGGCAAAAACAACGCAACGGCATTGCTTTGTTCGCGTCGCGTTCCCTGACGGGACTGACGGACGTTTGCAATCGCTTCGGCGTTTTGCGAAACGGGGAATTGCTTTCTCTCGAAAAGGCGGAGCGCGGAGATTTGCATAAATTTCAGGCGGCGTATGACAGACGGGTTTTCGAAGGCGAATTTCCGTTTTCTTGTTTGTCTTTTCAACAATGCGGAAAGGTCGTTCGGTTGATTGCGCGAGGAAACGGAACGGATTTGCGGAACGGGATCGAACAAACGAGCCCTTTGTTTGCCGAGGAAATCGAAGCGAGCGTCGAGGACTTCTTTTTGGAAACGACTCGTCGGAAGGAGGCGTGGCGATGAAAGAATGGTTGCGCTGCGAAAGCAAGAAATACGCTCCGTATTTCTTTTGCGTAACGGCGTTTTTTGCGCTTGTCTACGCATTGTTTTTGGTACAAAGCAGTCAAAGCGCGTATTTGTGGATTGCGTGTTCTGGGCTCTTCGTGCTTGCGTTTGTCAATCCCGTCGTCGTGTATTCGTTTAAGATGAGCGACAGAGGCACGGACGGGTATTATTGCTTACCGATAAAGCGCAGGACGCTGTTTGCCGTCAAAACGTTCGCCGGGTTGTTTTTGACGCTTGCACCGTTTACGGTGGCGTATTTTTTCGGTGCGGCGGTGGCGTTTTGTCGTATGCGAGACGCGTATGATTCTGGGTGGTATTTTGTCGGATATCCTTGTTTTTTGTTTCTGGGAAGTTGTCTTTTCGGGATAAACGCGTTCGTTTTTACCCGTGCGAACCGCGTGTTCGACGGCGTGTTGTTTATGGCTGCTTATGCGTTTTTGGACACGTTGGTCGTTTTGTATGTGAAAAAGTTGACGCATACCGTTTCTTACGGTTGGTGGGACGAGAGTTTTTCCGTCGTAAAAGGCATCTTTGAATTCGGCGATTCGTTAGAAGATTTTTTACTCGGCAAAGCGCAGGCGCAATGGCGTTGGTGGGTTATGTTTTATCCTTTTGTCGTCGGAGGAGCATGTTATGCGGCATTGTATGTGGCGGCGAACAGAGAGCGTGCGGAACGAGTCGGCGCCGTTTCAGAAAGCCCGTTCGGGTATCGTTTTTTGATCCCGACGTACACCGCGCTTTGTATCGGCGGTTTACCGTTTTCGTGGTTGGGGTGCGCGTTGATCGTTATGGCTTCGCTGGCGTTGACGGCGGTGTATCGAAGAAGTTTTTCGTTTTCTTGGAAATGTTGGGTAATGTTTGCGGTCGGGGTCGGCGTAGGGGCTGTATTGTTACTGGTTGTAGGGTTGTTTGCACCGCCGCTTGTCAATCCGCCCGATTTTGCTTAATTCTAGAAGGAGAAAATTATGAAATATACATATGCGAAAAAAATGATTTATTGTGCAGGGAATGTGGATAACCCGTCGGCTCTTTTATCGAAAAAACCGTTGCAAATCGGTTTGGACGAGCCCGTTTTGACGACGCTTCGCGGAAGGGCTTGCGTTATTCTCGATTTCGGGAAAGAACTTTCCGGCGGTGCGCGGTTGCTTATTCGTGCGGCGGAAGGGAGCAAGAAATATCGTTTGAGATTCGGGGAATCGGTAAGCGAAACTTGTGCGGAACTCGGCGAAAAGAACGCAACGAACGACCATTCCAACAGAGATATGGTTGTGGAGGCACAGAATTATTCGGATATGACGTTCGGGCAGACGGGATTTCGTTTCCTGCGTATAGATACGTTGTCGGACGACACCGTGTTGGCGATTAAATCGATTTTGGCGGCGGTAGATACCGATACGCGTGAGGCGCTCGGTTCGTTTGAATGCGATGACGAGCAGGTGAATCGCATTTGGGATACGGCGGCGTATACCATACGGCTGTGCTTGCAAAACGGGTATTTTTGGGACGGGATTAAGCGTGATCGCTTGGTTTGGATCGGGGATTTGTATCCGGAAATGCGCGCGGCGCAATGCGTGTTCGGCGACGTTCCCGAAACGGAAAATTCCTTGAAATTCGTGCAGGAGCAATCGCCCCTGCCTAAATGGATGAATAGCTTCGAAACGTATTCGCTCTGGTGGTTAATCATTCTTGCGGACGAATTTGCCGTGAGCGGCGACAAGGCTCGCTTCGAGGGCTTTTTGCCGTACGTGAAAGGTTTGCTCGGTCAACTTTCCGATTACGTCGCGGAGGACGGCTCGACAAAATACGGTTGGGATTTTATCGATTGGCCGTCTTGCTATACGGAAGGGCAACCGAAACAAAAGCTGTACGACAGTGCGTGCGGTGCAGGCTATTTGACGACGATTGCGTTGAAAAAAATACAAAATTTTCTTTCGGCGTATAAGGAGGATACGTCGCTTTGCGAGGAACTGTTGCTTCGTTTGGGGAAGAAAGAGAGAACCGTCGGAGAATATAAACAGATTGCAGGGCTTGGCGTCTGGGCGGGGGATTTGTCCGAAAACAATAAGCGGGTGTTGCTTCGCGACGGTGCGAAAGGCATGTCCACGTTTATGTCTTATCCGATTTTGAGCGGCGTAGCCGCCTACGGAGAGTACGAAACCGCATTGAACATGATGAAAGAATACTACGGCGGAATGCTTTTCGCCGGCGCGACGAGTTTTTGGGAAGATTTTAACTTGGATTGGCTGGAAAATTGTTTCCGAATCGACGAAATGCCCGTCGAAGGTAAAAAAGATATCCACGGAGATTACGGCGCGTATTGCTATACGGGATTCAGGCACAGTCTGTGTCACGGTTGGTCGTCGGGGGTGATTCCGTATTTGATCGAAACGGTTGCCGGGATTAAAACGGACGGGGCAGGTATGCGACGGATTAAAATTCAGCCGCATTTGAGCGGTTTGAAACACGTTAAGGCGAGCTTCCCGACGCCGTACGGGGTTTTGACGGCGGAGCATACTTTGCAGAAGAACGGCGAAGTAAAAACGAACGTATTCGTTCCCGACGGAATAGAAGTCGTTTACGGAGAATAACAAACGAAAAAGAACGGCGAATAACCGTTCTTTTTTATACCCTCGCAAGGGGTGAATATTCGAAATAATCCGCCTGTGCCGCACCTCGGCGATGGGTGAACCCGCTTTCAGCAGGTGGGGGCCGCATCTTGACGCCTCGAACTTTCCGTAAAACAGACCTTGTCTATCGTCATGAATGACCGCTCCCGAATTAAAAATGTGGATTCCGCAAAAACGTCGAACTCCGAACACCGCAGATCGATAATTATTATACAAAGAAAGCGTGTGTTTGTCAAGCTTTCTCGTTCAAGTTTTTTAAGAAAGAAAAAATTTCCGCTTCGAAATTTAAGCCGTAGCGTTTGTCGGGCACTTCTTTTGCGGAACGTCGAATGGCTGCCGTCGTGAAATCGGAAGCGAGTTCTATCGCCTGTTTTTCCGAAAGCCCTCGGGCAAGACAGCCTGTAAACGCCGAGGCGAATACGTCGCCTGCGCCGCAGAAAAAGCCTTCCACGTTCTCGTGTGTGTATTCTTTGCAACCGCCGTCGTCGTAAAATACGGAAACGGTACGGTTGTCGGTTATGCCGGTGATAACCGAATGAGGGCAAAGCGCTTGCAAACGTTCCAAGGCGGTCGGTGCTGCAGACTTCGTTAAAGGGTAGGGGAGTTCCGTTAAATAGCACGCCTCGGTGACGTTGGGCAGAATATAGTCGGCTTCTTTACAGAGTTTTCGCATTTCCGTGACGAATGCTTCGGTAAAACCCGTATACAGCGTCCCCCCGTCGCCCATAACGGGATCTACGATAAATATGCCGCCTTCCGCAAGAAATTGTTGCTTAATCTGTAAAACGGTTTGAATTTGGGCAATGCTACCCAAATAACCGCTGTAAAGGATGTCGAATTTTAGTCCTAACGAATGCCAGTGCCGCAAAATTTCCGGGATGCGTTCGGTGAGGTCTTGAAAGGTGTAGTCGGTGAATCCGCCCGTATGCGTAGAGAGAATTGCGGTGGGGAGAACGTTGCATTCCGCGCCGCAGGCGGAAACGATGGGCAACGTTACCGTTAAAGAGCATCTTCCTACGCAGGAAATATCGTTGATAGCCAAGACTCGCATGAAAAATACTTCCTTTTATAAAAGAAAATTTGATAATAATATTATAAAGTCCTTGCTTTTTTTTGTCAAATGGATTAAAATAGTAGAGTAATAAAAAAATAAAAGAATTTTAGAGGTTGAATAAAAGCTATGGCTATTACAGGCGAAATCAAATCGAATACGGTTTCGTATGCCGATTTTGAAAAGTATGAAAACCAAATCGTAACCATTAAGGGTACGATCCACAACATTCGTATGATGTCCGATTTTGCGTTCGTGATTCTTCGTACGGCGAGAGAAACCATTCAATGCGTTTACGCGGAATCTTTTTCCGATTATCGTATGGGCGAGGACGTAAAAGAGGAATGTGCAGCGAAAATTACGGGTAAAATCGTCGCAGGCGAAACCAAAGACGGAAGCAAACGTTACGAAGTGCAGATCCACAATATCGAACTTCTTTCGCATCCTGCGGATATTCCTCCCGTTGTTATTACCAAAAAACAGGTGAATTGCGACCTTTCGACCAACCTCGATTATCGTCCCGTAACCTTGCGTAATCCGAAGGAACGCGCGATTTTCAAATTGCAGGAAGGTATTCAAAGAGGTTTTAGAGAGTTCTTGATGCAACAGGGCTTTACGGAAATTCATTCCCCGAAAATCAACTTCGCAGGTGCGGAGGGCGGTACGAACGTATTCAAACTCGACTATTTCGGCAAGCAGGTATACCTTGCGCAGTCGCCGCAACTCTATAAACAGGCGCTCGTTGCCGTTTACGAAAGAGTATTCGAAATCGCGCCTGTATTCCGTGCGGAACACCACGATACCAGCCGCCATTTGAACGAATATATTTCCATGGACTTCGAAATGGGCTTTATCGACAGCTTCGAAGATATTATGAATATGGAAACGGGCGTGTTGAAGTATATCATGAACTTACTGAAAACGGAATACAAAAACGAAGTGGAGCTTTTGCATATCGATATTCCCGAAATTACGGAAATTCCCGTATTGAAATTCATGGAAGCGAAAGAGATTATCATGAAGAAATTCAAGTATCAGCCGACGGATATGAAAGACTTCGATCCCGAAGAAGAACAAATTCTCGGTAAGTATGCGAAAAAGCAATTTAATTCCGACTTCATTTTCATCACGCATTACCCTTCCAAGAAGCGTCCTTTCT
>CAZEVL010000039.1:0-15039 GCA_964515795.1 uncultured Clostridia bacterium
GAAGCGTAGGCTTCTTTCTGGGCGCGGAAGCGCGAGGAGCGTCGGCAACGTCGTCGAACGAATCGCTGGATTTCGGCGTAAGGAATTCGATGTCCTGTACGATAATATCTACGGCGGTGCGTTTTACGCCTTGGTTGTCTTCGTAGTTGCGGAGCTGAATGCTGCCGCCGACGGCAACCTTGTTGCCTTTTTTGGTGTAACGAGCGATTGTTTCCGCCGTCGCACGCCAAGCGGTACAGTTAAAGAAATCCGTTTGACGTTCGCTATCCCCGGAGGAATAGTTTCTGTTGACGGCGATTGCGAAATGACATACCGCAATGCCGGAGGCAGTTTCGGTAAGTTCGGGGTCGCGCGTTAAGTTTCCGATTAAAAATACTTTGTTCATAGAGTCACCAAAAATTAGTTGATTTTCGTAATCAAGCGTCTAACAACGTCCGCGTCGATAAGTGCGATACGCTTCAGCTCTTCAACTACCTTGCCGTCTGCTTCAAACGTCATAAGAACAAAGTAAGCTTCGTTCTTAAACTTGATAGGGTAAGCGGTTTTCTTCGTACCCCACTTGTCGGACGATGCAACGTTGCCACCCATCGAAGTTACGATGTTTTCAAACTTCGCGATCTTGGCGTCCTTTGCTTCATCGGTCAAGTCGTTGTTGAGCAAATAGAGCATTTCGTATTTAGCCATAATGCTTTCACCTCCTGGTCTTATTCGGCATACCCTTAAAGGTATGCAAGGTTTGTGTGACTCGTTTAGCCACATATAGTTATTATAGCCGATTGCGAAAAAATAGTCAATCGTTTTTGCGCGATTTTTATAGAAAATACCGTTTTGCGTAAAAAAAATATGAGGAGAGCGTAACTCTCCTCATAAGAATCGCATGTTTTAGGACAATTTATTGATCGCCGTGACGATGAGCGCCGTATAGTCCAAAATTTCTTTTGCCGTCAATTCGCCGAGCGTTTTGCCTGCGTAGCTTGCCGTTCCCGGAATGGAATTCCCGAGCAACGTCGTCGTGACGGGGGTTTCCAAAGTGGCGGATTCCAACGTCAACATTTGATCTTTCGAAAGTTGATTGAGCGTTGCGCTCTGCATATTGGAAGTCATATTGGAGATGAGTGCGTTCATATCGGAAATTTTATATTCGGCGATACAGTTTCCGTCGCAATCGGGATCGTGGTCGGGGGCGGCGTGCGCCGTTTCGCTGTGTAACAAATACCACCACGTTCTTGTGACGACGTATTTGTTTTCGTCGGTTGTGATATTCCCGTTTTTGTCCAAATAATTCCCGTTGGCGTCGCGTTGATAAATATCCTCGGGCATAATTTGCTGAATTGTAAGGTCTTTCAGTTTTTCGGGCAAGCTATCCACCGTTTCGTCGCGGAGATATTTCAAAAACTGATCTTCGTTGACGGCGTCTTCGCCGAGGATTTCCACAATGGTCAGACGGGAAGTCAATTTGGCGACGATGGAATCGGTTTTCGATAAATCTCCGACCGTCGTACGAAGATATTTGACGGGATCTCCGTCGGTATTTGTCAAATAGTATTGCGTTGCTTCCGTGCCGTTTTCGGTCGTAAGCTTCGGTAGAGAGGTCGAAGTAAGGGTGTAGACGTCTCCGTTTTCCGCCGTGTAGGTCGAACCCTCCACGCTGCCGGAAGAAATTTCTTCGCCGTACGCATTGTACAGTGTTCCTTTATCGTCGACGGCAAGCCGCTGTTGCAACATAGTCACCGTTTTCGTTGTCGCGTCGTAGCTGTAATGGATATCTTCTTTTCCGTAAGCGAGATACATCATGATTTTATCGGAGTAAACGATATCCATAACGTCGGAGAGGTACAATCCGTAAATCAAGTCGCCGCCGATGTCTTTCAAGTCTTTGAATTTACGGGGCTCCGAACCGTTGATCATCGTGACGGAACCGTCGGCGTTTTTAATGAAATCCACGTCTTCTTGTCCGTAGCAAAGGGAAAGAACGGTGTTGTTCATTTCGACTTTTACCGTCTTTTCCAACACGTCGCACAGATAGGAATCGAAAACACTGTCTTCCATAAAGGTCATAAGCTTGGAAAAAGGGGTAGACATCAATCCGTTTTTATCGATTTTTAAGCCGTAGTTGTTGCTCAATGCGTCTACGAATTTTTGGGCAATCGGTTCGATTTTAGGGGAAATCTCGTTGAAATCCTGTAAAGTGCCGTTTCCGTTGGAGATTTTCGCAACGGCGGAACCTACCCCCGCGACCATGCCGAGGACTGTCTTTTCCGCATATTCTTCGGACAGGTAATCGGATAAATCGATATTGGCAAGACCTGCCACTTTTTGCGCGGGAATGTAATAGCTTGCGGCAACGACGCCTCCTACTGTGCCGCCTACGCCGAGGACAAATCCCAAAACCAACGCAACGACTTTACCGAGTGCGCCGCTCTTTTTGACGACGATCGGGGAATCGGCTTTCGGGTCTTCTTGCAATTCCGGATAATTTTCGTAATCGTAACTGTTCATGAATAAGACTCCTTATATAATATAAAGGCGAATAAACGACAAGTGTTTAATCGAAGACGGGGATTTTGTCTAAATAGATGACGTCGTCCCGTTCCGCCGCTTTTCCTTCCGCCAAAACGAATGCTTTTTTATGAATAATGCCGCCCGCTTTTTTTACCAAAGCTTCCAAACCGAGCAGGGATGCGCCCGTGGATACCACGTCGTCTACGATGGCGACTTTTTTGCCTTTAATCAAGTCTACGTCGTGTTTGGAAAGATAGAGCTTTTGTTCTTCGCCCGTAGTGATGGACGCGTCGATGGCAACTTCGATGCCGTCTTGCATGTACAGCTTTTTCGATTTTCTTGCCACGGCATAGTAACGTTGACCGAGTTCCCTTGCGACGCAGTGCGCAAGCTGCAAACCTTTGGATTCCGCAGTGATTACGACTTCGCAATCGTTAAGTTGTTTTGCCAGCTCTTTTGCGCTGTGTTCCGTCATCGCGCTGTCGCCGTGTAAGTTGAAAAAGGCGATGCCGACGCCGCTGGGTAAACGTAAAATAGGTAAATCGGCTTTGAAGCCGTGTAAATCGACGGTGTAAAAATCCATTTTTCTCTCCCTATCGAGCGATATCGCACGATAAAATTTTTTCTATACAAATATATTGTAGCACAAAAAAGCGGAAAAGTAAATAGAAAAAAGGAATTTTTCCGCATTTTTCGAGAAGGATTTTTATGTGTTGACATTTTTACTCGTTTTGTGGTACAATAAAGAAAAAACAGGAGCGTGATTTTTCGTGAACGAAATTACGGAGATAAAACCGCAGGTGAAAGACAAAACTCGTTGCAGCGTATACGTAGACGGGCGTTTTTGTTGCGGGTTGACGTTAGAGGCGGTGATGAAGTATCGCTTGAAAGTCGGACAGGTCGTTTCGGAGGAGCGGCTTTCCGAAATTCAGTTGGAGAGCGAGAAAAACACTGCTTTCGATAAAGCGTTGACGCATATTTCCGCTACGATGAAAACGGAAAAACAAATCCGTGATTTTTTGACGAAAAAGGGGTATTTGCCTGCCGTGGTCGAGTACGTTGCGGAAAAAATGCGTTCGTATCGGTTTCTTGACGACGGCTCGTATGCGGCGGCTTACGTGGAAAGCGCGGCGAAACGAAAAGGCGGCAGACTGATCAAAATGGAGCTGCGAGGGAAAGGGGTTTCCGAAACGGAAATCGAAGAGGCGCTCGGCGTGTTGGACGAAGAACGGGAAATTGCGACGGCAAGCACGATTTTGCAGAAATATATGCGGAATAAATCGAACGATACGACCACGCTGCAAAAGGCGTATCGTTATTTAACGAGTAAGGGATTTTCTTATGAGGTGGCGAAAGCGGCTTTACGAAATTACGGGGATTGCGAAGAGGAATGAGCAGGGCAGGTATAAAATGAACGAAGAAAAAGACTGTATAATCGAATATTTCGAGGAAACGGATTCGACGAATACGTATTTGAAATCCAAACGTTCGGAAGGAAAAAACAGAATCGCCGTTGCGCGTAGGCAGACGGGCGGCAGAGGGACGAAAGGTCGATCTTTCGCTTCGAGCGAGGGGGGCGTTTATTTGTCTAAACTTACGTTTTACGAGGATTTTTCCGCTTCGCAGGCGTTTTCGGTTATGGCTTCCGCAGCGGTTGCGGTATGTAAGACGCTCGTTGCGTACGGGGTTTCGCCTATGATAAAATGGGCGAACGACGTTTATGTACACGACAAAAAAATTTGCGGAATCTTGATAGAAAACGTGTTTTCCGGTTCGAGAATCGCGTCGTCGGTCGTGGGGATCGGGTTGAACGTCGTAAACGAATTGCCGACGGAGTTGCGCGGAATTGCGACGACCGTGTACGAGGCGAGTGGGAAACGACTGTCCGTGCGTGAGGTTACCGATACGTTGATTGCGGAATTGTATAAAAAACATACGATGGAAGAATATATATCTTTCGTCGGGTACATGGGTGAAGACGCGGAACTCTGTATCGGCGATAAACTTGTACACGGTAGGCTTCTTTTTGTCGATGAAACGGGAGGACTTTGGGCGGAAATCGACGGAGAAAAACGGCGTTTGACCAGTGCCGAAGTAAGCGTGAGGATACGAAGATGAAAGAAGAAATTCATGCGGAACGTTCTGCGAAGGAAATCGTGGCGGATAGATTGCCGAAACGACAACGCGATTCGCACAAAGGTACGTACGGGAGGGCGGCAATCGTCGCAGGCTGTATGCAATATACGGGTGCCGCGTATTTGGCTGCCGCGGCGTGTTTGCGTGCCGGGGCAGGGTATACGACGTTGTTCGTGCCCGAGAAAATATTGCCGTATTACGCATTGAAAGCACCGGAGGCGATTTTGAAACCGCTTTGCGGCGGTGAGAAAATGCAGCCGAATGCGGATTTATCCGCGCTTTTGGAACAAAATTCCGTCGCTTACGGTATGGGTATGGGCGTGTCCGAAGCGGTTGCGGAAGGTGCGGTGTATTTGTTGAATGCGTATACGGGTAAGCTTGTCTTGGACGCAGACGGATTGAACAGCCTTGCCGCATACAAGCGCGACGAGTTGCGTACGTTGTTTCGAAATAAAAGATGCGACGTTTTGTTGACGCCGCATCAAATGGAATTTTCAAGATTGAGCGGAAAAACGCTTTCCGAAATTCGTGCGGACGGAGAAACAGTTGCTATGGCTTTTGCAGAAAAATACGGGGTTAACGTATTGTTAAAAGGGGCGTTTTCCGTGATGACGGACGGGAGGAGAGTGTTTTTGAACGAAACGGGAAATTCCGGACAGGCAAAAGGCGGAAGCGGCGACGTGCTTTCCGGGGTGATCGCAGGGCTGTGTGCTTCGGGTGCGGACGCGTTCGACGGCGGACTGTGCGGAGCGTATCTCGTCGGCAAGGCGGCGGAACTCGCTTCGAAAGAGTTGTCGGAGTATTCTGTTACTGCCACGGATTTGATTGCACGTCTCGGAAAAGCTTTTTTAGATGTACTTTCTTAACTGCCGAAGATTCGCGTTAGCATTGCCGCAAGTAACAGAAGCGTTCCGAAAATCCAATAATAGAGGAAAAACGGCGTGAAGAGCGAGGCGAGCAGGATTAAAATACCGCTAAGTAAAAAGCGCGTTGCGTTTGATTTTGAAAAACAGAGTTTCTTGAAACGTTCCCGTTTGTTTATGGGCTCGTTGTCGCCGAGATATACGTCGGGTAGGGCGTCGGCGGCTTTGACGAGGCGGTATACTTCCGTCCCCGTCAGAACTTTTATTTGAAAGAGTTGACAGAGTTTACGCGTTTTTTCTTCCGCGTCGTCGCAGAGCAGAACTTTTTGCTTTTTGGTTTTGAATCGGGCAAAGTCGGCGACGTCGTCGGGGGTAACGGGTGCAAAGGAGAAACGTAAACAGTACATTTTATCGGGCGTGCTAAGCCGAAGTCTGCCTCGACGGTTAACGGGCGCGTCTGCGGAAAATACGTTTTCTAAAAAGTGTGCTTTTTTGTCGTCGCTCAATAAAATAAGATGCAACAACAGTTTTTGTTTCTCCTGTTCTTCTGCTTTTTTCAGGAGGTTGTTTCGGCGTTTCAAAGAGAGTAAGCCTCCGACGGACAGCGCGCAGAGCGTTCCGCAAAGCAGAGCCAACAGAACGGATGAGCGGATCGAGAGCCTGCGGTAGCGGAAAAGACACAACGTAAAGGCATTGCAGGCGAAAAAGGTAAATAAAATATCGGAAAATAAGGCAGTTTTTTTCATATTTTGATTTTTGACGAAAAAACGTCTTATTAAACTTGAAAAAAAGGAAAAAATATAGTATACTATACAAGGAAGAAATGCGTTCGAAAATAAATTCGGACGTAACGTTTCTTTTCGAGAGGTGTAAGCGAGAATGAGAATTGCGATTTTCGGAGGATCGTTCGATCCCGTGCATGCGGAACATATTCGTTTGGCGCAAACCGCCATACGAGAATTGTGTTTGGACAAATTGTTCGTTATGCCCGTGTATGCACCGCCGCATAAAAAAGGCAAGGTTTTGTCTGCGGATAAGGATAGATTGGAAATGTGTCGTTTGGCGTTTCGCGACGAGAAAAAAGTCGAGGTGAGCGATTATGAGATTTCGCAGCGCGGAACAAGTTATACGTATTTGACCTGTCGGCATTTCCGTGAAAAATATCCGTCGGCGGAAATTTTTTGGTTGGTCGGGGCGGATATGTTGCAAGATTTTCCGACTTGGCGCAACCCCGAGAGTATTTTGAACGACGTGACGCTTGCCGCGTGCGGCAGGGAGTCGCTCGACGAATGGGAAACGGAGGAACAAGCAAAGTTTTTTTCTCGGTTTCATCGAAAGTTTCGGGCGTTTTCTTATAACGGCACGGGTGTTTCTTCGACGTGGATTCGCGTTTTGGCAGGGGCAGGTATGCGTTCGGCACCGTTTACTGACGAACTCGTAGAGGCGTATATTCAAGAAAACGGGCTGTATCGCATTCCGAATGCGGATCGGGCTTTGGCGTTGGAAACGGAGGCGCGTCGCGCGCATAGTTTACGGGTGGCGTATCTTGCGGCGAAACGTTCGACGAAGCTCGGCGTTCCCGAACGGCAGGCGATTGCCGCGTCTCTCTTTCACGATTGCGCGAAGAACGTATCTCCCGACGACGCGTTGCTTTGTGGATTTACGTTGCCTACGAAATGGGGAGAGGTTCCCTTGGCTGTGGCGCATCAGTTTTACGGCGCGTACATTGCGGAAAAATATTTCGGCGTCACGGACGACGAGGTGTTGGATGCCGTGCGGTATCATACCAGCGGCAGACTGAATATGGGAAAGTTGGAAAAACTTATTTTTCTGGCGGATATGTTGGAAACGGAACGCTGTTACGAGGGCGTGGACTATCTTCGTTCTCTGTTTTGGCAGGGGGACGATTTGGACGCTTGTTTGGAAGAGGCGTTATATCAATCGATACGTTTTCTGGAAACGAAAGGCGGCGTCGTGTATCCGCTCACTCGTCAGGCATACGAATATTATAAAAATAAAGAGTAGGAGAAAAAATTATGGGACAAGTAAGCAGTAAAGAATTGGCGGTTGCGGCGTGCAAAGCTTTGGCGGACAAGCGCGGTAAGGACATCGTTGCGTTGTACGTACGCGAAAAGACCGACCTTTGCGATTATTTCGTGTTGGCAAGCGGTAGCAGTGCGCCGCAGATCCGTGCGATGGGCGAACGAGTGGAAGAGCTTGTGGAACGTGAGTTTAATATAGAGCCGTCCAGAACCGAAGGCGTTCGCGACGGACGTTGGGCGGTTGTGGATTACGGCGATGTCATCGTGCATATTTTTAACGACGAAACGAGATTGTTCTATCATTTGGAACGGCTTTGGTCGGACGGCGGCAACTTGCAGAAATTCAACGAGGAATCGGGCGAGTTGGAATAAACGGTTCTATGAGAAAGATTCGCTTCTATTTGAAACGAATTTCTTTCGGTTCGCCGTATTTGGCTTTTTGTCGAGTGCGTTTTTTCTCGACGATATAATAGATCGGCTCCTGTGCGGCAGGGGCTTTTTCTTTTGTTTCGGTTTCGCTTTTATCGGGTTGTTTCGGCGGATTACCGACGCGCGATTTGCGTAACTTCGCAAGGCGTATGCCGTGTACGCCTAAAAAACAGAGTAGAAAGAGTAAGAACAGCCAAACGCAACCGAGCGCGGCGGTTGCGGATAAAAAACGAGTATACATAGGCACAGTATACGAAATAAATTCTGTTACAATTTGGAAAAAAACGGAATAAACGGAAAAAGTTTGTCGCATACTCGAAGTATGGAAACGAAACGGAAACGATTTTGTGTACTTACGAAAGCAAACGGACGTACGAGAAAACGGCTTACGCACGGTTTATATACGTCTTTCGATAATTTTTCCGAAATAGCGTATACTTCGGCGGAGGGGATGCTGTTATCACCGAAGGACGCGGAGGAATTTCGCGCGTATAAACGGAAGAAGAAAATCGAAGAAATTATGTCGGGAATGGCGAAAGCCGAATCTTCGTTGCTTTCCGGCGACGACGTGCCTAAGGTATGCGAGCGCGCGTTGCGCTTGAAACAGTCCGCGGTGAAAACGACGATTTCGCGATTGCCGCAGATACGGGAATTGTTGAAAAACAGTCGAGTGAAGGCGGATGTGCTGATAGGCGGTTTCGGGGAAACGCTGACGAGGGTGAAAGTGTACGAGGCGAGGCTCGCTATGCGCATGCAAGCGAAGGAGCTGACGTTTACGCCCTCTTCGTTCGGATTATCGCATTGTCGATTTGAGGAAATTCGTCGAGAGCTTCGCGTTTTGCGGCGTATTTCCGGAAAAACGACGATGAAGGTGGGGGTGGACGATTCTCTGTCTCCGACGACGCTTTCTCGGGTGGCGCGAATTGCGAGTGAAGTCGGGGCGGAATTCTTTTGCGTTCCGTATTACGAAGGGTGCGAAAGGCTGCGTTATGAGCTGGCAGGCGGTTGTAAATTGGAGGTTTGCGGAGTAGAGGATACGGAAACTTTCAAACGTTTGCTTGCAAACGGCGTTGGGCGCATTACGTCGGAACGCGTTTGGGAAATTTATAACGAATGGATGAAAGAAGCCGATAAATTGCCGGAATACCAACCGATGCTCTCCGGGACGGAAAAAATTTTGCTTGCGGAAAAGCCGTCGGACGTCGGCGTACGTGAGGCGGAACCGTCAACGGTTCTACCGCTGACAAACGATAGCGAGAGTCTGCCGAAAGCGGATACGGAAACGCTCCGTTGCGGTATGGAAGGCTCGGATTTGAAATTTTTATAACGGACGGAAACCATCGTCGAGCGGGGCGGTGGTTTTATATTTTCAACGGGGCAGGTAAGCGTTTACGCGAGAGATAGGCAGACAGGTATTCGTTGAAGAAACTTTCCGGTTGACTTCATACACGGTTGTATGTTTTATAAAGACGAGCATATTTCTTATACGTAAGGAATAGGATAACGTTATGAAAAGAACGAAGTGTACGGCTGTTGTTGCGGTGGCGTTGGGGTTTGTGTTTGCGTTGGTTTTATGTGTTCGGGCGTTGGGTACGACGACCGTCGCTTCGGTGACGGACGGATCGTTGCGTATTGTTTTGGACGCGGGACACGGCGGCGTGGACGGCGGCGTCGTGGGGAAAACGACCGGAATAAAGGAAAGCGACGTGAATTTGTCCGTTACGCTCTGTCTGGCGGATATTTTGACGGATATGGGGTTCGAGGTGACGCTGACGAGGAAAACGGAGGCGGGATTGTACGGTGCGGCGACCAAAGGATTTAAGCGACGGGATATGGAACGCCGAAGAGAAATTATTCAAGAGGCGAATCCGCATTTGGTCGTATCCGTTCATCAAAACTTATATCCGTCGGGCAGTACGCGTGGCGCACAAGTGTTTTATAAACGTTCCGACGGGCAGAGTGAGCTTTTTGCCTCCGTCGAACAGGAAAAATTGAACGCGCTTTATGCGACGCAGGGGGTACGCGGTCGAACCGCTGCGGCGGCGGAGTATTTTATCCTGAATTGCGTCTCCGCGCCTTCCGTGCTTGTGGAATGCGGTTTTTTGTCGAACGCGAAGGACGAGGCGTTGCTAATAAACGAGCGGTGGCAACGTCGGTTGGCGGAAACGATTGCCGCAGGCGTGGCGGAGTACCTCGGCGTGACGGCATAAAGGTGAAAATATGGTGTAAAACGTAAAAATCTTGCCGAATCGCTTGTCATTTTTTCGATAGTATGGTATAATAAAAAGAAAAAATCGGAGGGAAAAAGCGTGTTGACCCGAAAAGGAATGCTCGGCAGTTTGGAAGCAAGACAACTCAATCCCGTCGTATTGGCGTTTTTGGGAGACGCGGTGTATTCGCTGTACGTGCGACATCGTTTGGTGACGACGGGCGAAGGGAAACCTTCTGAATTTCAACGTGCTACGGCAAACCTCGTTTCCGCACGGGGGCAAAGCTCGTTTTTGGAACGGGTGTTGCCGATGCTGACGGAAGAGGAATCGGACGTGTTTCGTCGCGGTAAAAATGCAAAAAAAGCAACGAAGAGCAAGAGCGCGAGTTCGTTAGAGTATAATCGCTCCACGGGGTTCGAGGCGGTGCTCGGGTATCTGTATTTGATCGGCGACGAAACGAGGATTACGGAATTGTTGGATATTGCCGACGACGAGGAATTCAAAAGAATAGAAGCAAGCAAGGCGTTAAAGCCTTAAAGAGAGGAAACGAAGGTGAAAACGGAAGGAAGAAACGCAGTCATCGAACTGTTGAAAACGGGTAAGAATATAGATAAAATTTTGTTGGAAAAAGGTGCGCAGGGATCAATTTCCGTTGTTTTTGCCGAGGCGAGAAAGAAGAATATACGGGTGCAGTTCGTGGATAAGCAGGTACTCGATAAAGAGAGCGAAACGAAGCATCATCAAGGCGTTATTGCGTATACGACCGATTACGAGTATTTCGATTTGGACGATATAATAGAAGCGAAAAAGAGCGAAAAGGGCGGATTTATCGTGCTTTGCGACGGAATCGAGGACGTTCATAATTTGGGCAGTATCCTTCGTGTTGCGGAATGCGCGGGAGCTGACGGCGTCGTGATTCCGAAATCGGGCAGCGCGTCCGTTACGGAAAGCGTGGTGCGTATCTCTGCCGGCGCAGCGGAACATATAAAGGTGGCGAAGGTTGCCAATTTGAATCAAGCCGTGGAAAAATTGCAAAAGAGCGGCTATTGGGTGTATGCATTGGAAGCCGGCGGCGAGGATATTTACACCGAGGACTTTTCGGGAAACGTCGCATTGATCGTCGGCGGCGAGGACAGCGGCGTGAAGCGTTTGACGAAAGAAAAATGCGATAAAGTTTTGTCTATTCCTTTGCAGGGCAACGTCAATTCGTTGAATGCGTCCGTTGCGCTCGGGATTGCCGCGTACGAAGTGGTACGCAACCGCTTGAAGGGTTGATTATGCAAAATAACGAGAAAAAAACGGACGAGGAGCTGGTGGAGCTTTCTCAAAACGGGGACAAGCAAGCAATGGAGGCATTGCTTCTACGGCATTCCGGGCTTGTCCGCGGTTGTGCGCGCGGTTTTTTTCTCGCAGGCGGCGAAACGGAAGATTTGATACAAGAAGGTATGATCGGTCTGTATCGAGCCGTCGGGGATTACAGGAAAAAAGAGGACGGCAGGAGCTTCAAAAATTTTGCTTATCTTTGCGTTTCGCGGCGTATCATCGACGCCGTAAAATCGTCCGCACGGAAGAAAAACGTGCCGATCGGGAAATGCGTTCCCATGGTCGAGGCGGATTGGGCAACGACGGATTTGAGTCCCGAAGATATGCTGATCATGCAGGACGATAAACGGGAGCTCCGCCAAAAAATGAGCCGCGCTTTGTCCGATTTCGAATTCAAAGTCACGTCGATGTATATGGACGGTATGAGCTGTTCGGAGATTTGCGAAGCGACGGGCAAAGGTGCGAAGAGCGTGGACAACGCGATTCAACGCAGTAAACGAAAATTACAGGAAATATTAAAAGGTTAGCGAAGGAGAAAAAGATGGCGTATTTGGCTTTGTATCGAATGTTTCGTCCGACGACGTTGAACGACGTCGTTCGTCAGGAGCATATCGTAACGGTTTTGAAAAATCAAATAGAAACGGGCAGAATCGGACACGCATACCTCTTTTGCGGACCGAGAGGTACGGGAAAAACGAGTATTGCGAAAATTTTCGCACAGTCGATCAATTGCGAACGACCCGAAGACGGTTCTCCTTGCGGCAAGTGTGCCGCTTGTAAAGCGATGAAGGACCCGTCTAATTTGGATATCAGCGAAATCGACGCGGCTTCCAACAACGGCGTGGACGAAATGCGCGATTTGCGTGAAAAGGTGCAATATCCGCCCGTGGCCGGCAGATTTAAGGTCTACATTATCGACGAAGTGCATATGCTTTCTCCGGGTGCGTTCAACGCATTGTTGAAAACGCTGGAAGAACCTCCCGCACACGCCGTGTTTATTTTGGCGACGACGGAGGCGCAGAAGATCCCCGCGACCATTCTGTCCCGTTGTATGCGATTCGATTTTAAGCTTATTCCGCAGGCGGATTTGGAAAGCCGTTTGCGCTACGTATTCGACAGTATCGGTAAAACCTATGACGACGAAGCGATTGCCGCGATTGCGCGTGCGGGCGCGGGGAGCGTCCGCGATATGCTTTCTTTGGCGGATACCTGTGCGTCGTATACGAGCGGTAAATTGACTTACGCCGACGTGAACGCGGTGTTGGGAAACGCCGATTTCGAGGCTGTCGCAAAGCTCTGTTCGGCGGTTTTGCAAAACGACGTCGGAAATGCGTTCGAGAGGGCGGAGGCGTTTTTGTCTGCCGGAAAGAGCGTCGGGATGCTCTTAAAAGACGTGATGAATTTTTTGAATGCTTGCGCGGTGGCGAAAACTTGTCGCGACGGACAAAAAATTTTGGCTCTCCCGGACGATGCGTACGCTTTGGTGACCGCTGCGGCGAAAGGAACGGACGGACACCGTTTGCTTCGAGTGACGGAAATTTTTGCGGCGGTGGAAACCGATTTGAAATATTCCTCGGCACCGAGAATTTTGTTCGAAACGGCGGTTATGAAAGCGAGTATGCCGTCTGTAGATTACGATATAGATGCTTTGTTTGCGCGCGTCGCGGAATTGGAACGAAAGCTCGAAAACGGCATACCGAGTCGAAACGACGGCGGCAGGTATGCGTCGAATGCGCCAAAAACAATAAAGGAACGGGAAGAACCTGAGAGGGAACCCGTACGTACTATGGGAAAAACGGCGAGTGCGGATATTCCGTACGAAGCGTATGCGGACGTGCCTCCGGAAATGGACGCGCCGCCCGACGAAAGCGAAACGGGCGGCAACGTATATTTCGGGACGGAGCGTTCCGTAAATCGTAAGGAACGTCCGAAAGCGGCGGAAGAAACGTCGGTACGGGAAACCGTAAAAGAGCCGCTTGTGCGTTCGGTGAAACCGAATGCGAGGGGTGACGCGAAGGCGACGTTCGGATTGTTTTTGCGTTGCTTGCGTAAGCTTGCGAAAAACGGCGTTTTGCTGACGATGTGTATGGATTTGGATTGCGAATACGACGGCGACGTGTTTGCACTGTATACGACGAGCGATACTATTTATCGTTCCTTAACGGGGACGACGCACGCCCCGATTATCGAGCAAGTGTTTGCGGAACTGGGGATCGGCGTCGGCGGTTACGAAATTCGTCGGCGAGGCAAGCAAGCGGATGCTTTTAATAAAAACGTCAACGAGATTAAGGCGACGTTCGGCGGCGTAAAAATAGAAATAAAATAAAAATAAATAAAACGGAAAATTCGGAGGAAAAGAATTATGGCAGGATTCAAAGGCGGCAACAACAATATGCAAAATTTGATGCGTCAGGCGCAGAAAATGCAGGAGGAAATGGAAAAAACGGCAGAACTTCTGGACGATTGGGAAGTGGTCGGTACGGCGGCGGGCGAGGCGGTCGTCGTATATATGAACGCGAAAAAAATCATCAACGGTATCGAATTGGACGAAAGCATCGTAGATCCTACCGACGTGGAAATGTTGGAGGACTTGATTATGGCGGCAATCAACGACGGTTATGCGAAGGCGGATAAGGTCTATGAAGAAAAAATGGGCAAGTACGGCGATATGGGTGCGCTCGGGGGAATGATTTAATCGATGGAAATTTTTATCGAGCCTATCGGACGCCTGATCAATGAGTTTTCAAAGCTTCCGGGGGTAGGGAAAAAGACGGCGCAACGCTATGCGTATAGAATTATCGATATGCCCGAGGAAGAAGCGCGTGCTTTCGCGGAAGCGATTGTAGGCGTAAAACGCAAGGTGAAGTATTGTAAAATTTGCGGCAATTTTTCCGAAGAGGACGTTTGCGGTATTTGTCGCACGAGGGAGCGCTCGACCGTTTGCGTGGTGAAAGAACCGAAAGACGTGGCGGCAATCGAGAAATTGCACGAATTTAAGGGAGTATATCACGTTTTGCACGGGGTTATCGATCCGCTTTCGGGTATAGGTCCCAACGATATTCGCATAAAGGAATTGTTGGCGCGCTTGGCGGACGGCGACGTGAAAGAGGTGATCGTCGCCACGAATCCCGACGTGTCTGGCGACGCGACGGCTATGTATATCGCAAAGCTTATTAAACCTTTGGATATTGCGGTGACGCGGCTTGCGCACGGAATTCCCGTCGGATCGGAAATCGAATATACGGACGAGGTGACGTTGACGAGGGCGTTTGTCGAGCGGAATAAAATGTAACGTTTCGATTTTGAAACAGGAGGATAACAATATGAAAGTTTCGGTGCTGGGTTGCGGACGTTGGGGTTCGTTTATCGCTTGGTATCTTTGCAATCACGGACACGACGTGTACTCGTGGGGGCCGGAAGAGGATTATTCCTATAAAGTATTAAAGGAAACGGGAAAAAACGAGTACGTGGAGTTAGACAAGCGCATTCGCTTGACTTGCGATTTGAAAGAAGCGGTTTCCCATGCGGAAACGA
>CAZEVL010000040.1:0-14517 GCA_964515795.1 uncultured Clostridia bacterium
AGTTTTCGGAAACGAAAACCCGGTTGCATTAGAAATCGGTTGCGGAAAAGGCGGTTTTGTCATCGCTTTGGCGAAACAAAATTCCGACGTAAACTATTTGGCTTTGGAAAAAATGAGCAACGTTATTTTAACGCCGATGGAGGAAGTAAAAAAACAAGCCGTTTCTAATATTCGTTTTTTGAATATCCGTGCGGAGTGTCTGCCTTGTTATATTCCGGAAGGGAGTTTAGACGCCATATATTTGAATTTTTCCACGCCGTTGCCGAAGCTCGGCTATGCGACGCAACGTTTGACGCATCGCAATTTTTTGGAACAATATAAAAAGCTTTTGAAAAAGGGCGGCAGAATTTTGCAAAAAACCGACGATCGGGACTTTTTCGAGTTTTCCTTACAAGAATTCGAGGCTTGCGGTTTTGCATTGGAAAACGTAACTTATAATTTGCACGAAAACGGAAATCCTGCTTGGAACGTCGTGACGGAATACGAGCGAAAGTGGGTAGACCGCGGTTTGCCGATTCACCGTTTGGAGGCAGTGCTGAAATAAAAAACGACATAGGCAGGTATTCGTTGACTACGACGGAGTGCCGAAGAAGGGCTGAGTATGCGAAAACTCGGCTCTTTTTAGTTTTTCGAAAAAAAATTTGCAAAATACGTAAAAATTCGACAAGATTTTTGCGGCAAGGTATTGAAAAAAAATCTCGGATATGATATAATACAAGAAAAAGATATTCTTCTCTTTTACAAAAGAGAAGTTCGGAGGAAAAAATGACTATGACGGAAAAGAAAGAGACGGTTCAATCTCCCTGCAACTGTGCGGATACGGAACGCGCTTGGGAATTGATGACGGCGGATAAAGATAAAACTTGGGTAGCGGTGCAAATTTCGCCCGCGTCGCGTGTGGCGATCGGTGAATGGTTCGGTATGGCGAGCGGCGAGGATTGCATAGGGAAAGTCGTTTCCGTATTGAAAGGAATCGGCGCGGATGTCGTCGTGGATACCGCCGTATCCGAGGATGCCGTCGCTTTGGCGGAAGCGGAGCTCGTGCGCGCTCGAAAAGCACGCGGAGAACGATTCCCGTTGCTTTCGGCGCGTTGTGCGGCGTTCGTGCGATTCGCCCGGGAAAACTATCCGGAGGTCGAAATCGCGGATATTCCGACGATCGGCTCGACAAACGCCGCCGTGTTGAAAGAGATTTATCATACGCAGACGGAGAAGAAAAACGTATACGTTATTTCCGTCGAGCCTTGTAAAGCGGCGAAAAACACGGAAAACGTCGATCTTGTGTTGACGACGGAAGAACTCGTACGGATTTTGGACGAAACGGGGGTAAATCTTCGCGTTAGTCGTAAAGGCGTTTTGGACGCTCCGTTCGGTTTGAGCTCGGGCAGCGGCTATCTTTGTTCGCGGAGCGGCGGTTCGGCGGAGGCGGTTGTTCGTTGTTTGTTGACGGATAAATCGGACGCGGCGATTCGAAAACTTTCGTACAGCGGTTTGTACGGAGAAAAGTCAAGAAGAGAAGTTACGATACGCGACGGAGAAACGGAATGGCATATTGCCGTGGTTAACGGAGCGGACGAGGCAGAAAGTCTGTTGCAAGAAATTCGGGAAGGCAACGCTTGTTTCGATTACGTGGAAGTGACGGCGTGCACGGGCGGTTGCATTTGCGGAGACGGGCAAAATCGCCGTTCGTGTACCGAGGAAGAATCGGCGATTCGCGCGGAAAAACTTCGCGGAGTCGGTTTGAAGGCTTTGGACGAGAAACGCGCGGTGAAGTCTGCCGATCTCAGTGCTTCGGCGTTGGCAATCGGGAAGTTCTGGACGGCGGCGCAGCACAGAAAAGCTTTGGAAGAGTTGGAAGCGGAGGCACGGGAAACGGTGCGCGATGCGGTTGTCGAAACGACGTCGGACGAGCTCGATTCCGTTGACGTAAAAGAAGAAAACGAACCGCTTAAAATTACAATCGGCGTGGACAGCGGTGCCGAGGAAGACGACGGTGAAGATTTTGAAATCGAATTCATTACGCAAGAGAAATTCGATGGTATCGGTGCGGACGAGGCGTCGGAAGAACCGGAGTCGACGTCGTCGAGTTCGACGGAAGACGAGCTTTCGGAGCAGACGGAAGTATTATTGACGACGGAAAATACGGAAACGACGTCGGAAGAAGAATCCTTGGAAAATCTTCCCGTTGCCGAGTCGGAAGAGCCGACGATAGAAAATTCGGAAGAAGCTTCGGAACCGATCGAAGAACAGACCGAGACAACGGTTAACGAAACGCTCGAAGAAGAAATAGCCGTGATGACGGAAGAAGCGTCTGCGGAAAAAGTCGAAGAAAACGAACAGCCGCAATCCGTTCATACGGAAACGAAGCCGTATCGCGAACGCTTATCGGGTAAAGATCGTCGAAAGATGAAACGCAAAAACAAAGGGAAATAAGCTGTAATACGGAACGGAAGAAAAGGAGAGAATATATGAAAAAAACGAAAATTTTCGCATTGGTTTTTGCGATAAGTCTTTTTAGTGCGGCGGGTTTTTCGGGGTGTTCGAAAGACGATTCTTCTAACGACGAACGTTCGCCGCAAGCGGTAACGGTGTATATGCCCGACGGCGCGCCTGCAATGGCGTTTGCGAAACTCATGAAAGAGGATACGGCGGAAAACAACGTGTCGTATACCGTCGTCGATCCTTCTACGATTGCGGCGAGAATTACAAATAAAGACGAATCGAAAAATGCGGATATATGCGTTTTGCCCGTGACTGCGGCAAGCAAGCTCGTCGGGGACGGAACTCGCTATCAAATGCTCGGCGTGGTGACAAACGGAAATCTTTGCATATTATCCAAAGACGAAGCTTTGATAAACGCTTTCGAAACGAATGCCTGTCAAGATATTTCATATCTTGTCGGAAAAACGGTCGGGGTAATGAAGATAAACGATTTGCCGGGCGTAACGTTCAAGTCGATCCTCGACGGCTACGGTTTGGACTGGCAGGAGCTTAAAAACGACGGAGAAGTTGCAAGCGATAAAGTCAATTTGAAAGCCATCGCGGACGCGACGGCAATCGACGCGGCGGCAACGGACGTGGCTTGTTACGTGGTGGCGGAACCTGCCGCCAGCGTGCAGGTGAAAAAGAAAGGGTTTACCAACGTTTGTGCGTTGGAAGTATTGTACGATCAAAGCATCGGAAAGACAAACGCCGACGCTTTCGAGGGATATCCGCAAGCGGTTATGGTTGCAAAGACGACGCTTTTGCAATCCGACGCCGAATGGGTAAACTCGTTTATCGGGCAAGTCGAAGCGTCTATTAAGAGCTTGAACAACGGGGAATTGACGGGAGAGGAAATCGTGAACGTCATTCGTACCAATCAAGAAGACGAACATTATAAAACGACTTTAAGCGCAAGCGTATTGACTGCTGACGTCATCGTGCGTTGTGCTGTACGTTTCACGGACAGTGCGACGGCGAAAACGCCTGTTCAACAATATCTGGCAGGGTTGATTAAGGTAGAAGCGACGGCGGCGAAAGCCGTCGGAGACGGTTTTTTCTACGTTAAATAAAAGGAGTCGTATGCGCACGGACAACCGATCGTTAAAAAAAGTCATAATAAAAAACGCCGCCTCGGCAGGGATTGCAGTGGCGTTTTTGCTCGTACTTTGGTTGTTGCTGTACGCGTTCGTCGGAAACGAATTGTACGTGCCGAGTTTTCGAGCTTCGTTGTCGGAATTCGGAACGCTTTTGTCGGACTCGGCGTTTTGGACCGCGTTTTTTTCCACGCTTTCGCGTGTGTTTGCGGCGTTTGGAATTTCCTTCGTTGCGGCGGTCGTTTTCGGAGTGCTTTCTTACGTTGTGCCGTGGTTCGGGAAGATACTTTCGCCGATTGTTTCGGCGTTGCGGTCTATGCCGTCCGCCGCGGTACTGTTGCTGATTTTGGTTTGGGCGAAAGCAGGCGTTGCGCCCGTAATCGTGGCGTTCCTTTCGCTGTTTCCGATGTTGGAGGCGGCTGTGTACGCCGCACTTTGTCAAACGGATAAAGGTCTGTCGGAAATGAGCCGCGTTTACCGCGTGCCGTTGCGAAAACGTATCGTTTGTTTGTATTTGCCGTCCGCTGCTCCGTACGTATTGCGAGAAACGGGTGCGGCTCTTGCGTTTTCGTTAAAACTCGTCATTTCCGCTGAAATTTTGGCGGCTACGTATAATAGCGTCGGCGGAATGATGCAGGACGCGCGTTTGTATTTGGAAATGCCTCGGCTGTTCGCTTTGGTACTGGTGACTTTTTTTCTCGGTCTGGTATTGGAGCTTTCCGCAAATGCCGTTGCGTATTTCGTGGAAAGGAGAGTGCGATGATTTCTTTATGCGTGTCAAAATCCTACGGAAGTAAGGTCGTGTTCGATCGTTTTTCGCTCGATATTCGAGAAGGAGAAATTTTATGCGTTTTGGGGGAGTCCGGTTGCGGCAAAACGACGCTTTTGAATATGCTCGCGGGGGTGATTCCTTACGACGGGCGGATAGAGAACACACCGGATTCGGTCGGGTATATTTTTCAGGACGCGCGACTGTTACCGAATTTAACGGTAGAAGATAATTTGCGTTATACCGGCGGTTCGGCGGAGCGGATAGAAAGCATTTTGAAAAAAACGGAGCTTCTCGCACTTCGGCATAAACGCCCGAAGGAGCTTTCCGGCGGCGAAAAGCAACGCGTTTCGATTGCACGGGCATTTCTCTCCGATGCGCGGTTGTTACTTTTGGACGAGCCGTTTTCTTCGCTCGATACAGGTTTGAAAGTGCGTATGTCCGCGGTTTTTGCGGAACTTTGGAAAGAAAAGAAACCTACGGTGCTGTTCGTTACGCACGATTTGGAAGAAGCTTGTATGCTCGGTGCGCGCGTCGTCGTATTAAAACAAGGAACGATCGTCTGCGATTTGCGTTTGGAGGAGGGAACTCTCCCGCGCGAGTACGGAGCGAATCCCGAAATAAAAAAACAGCTGTTAAACTTTTTGTTGTAAAGGTTTTCGGCGGAGCGGTATGCTTCCGCGCGGCATATACTGAAAATGTCGGTTTGATAAAAACGTTGTGAAATTCTATTTTTTTATTTTTGGGGTATTGACATTTTTTTGAGCCGATGTTATAATTTTAATAGGAAATAAAGGCGGATAGAAACACGGAAACGTGTGCTATAAAAACAAAAACGGAGGTTTTTAGTATGAATTTTTGGAAAAAGACAGTGGCAACGGTGTTGTGCTTCGGGATGAGTTTCTCGATGGCGGCTTGTAAAACGCAAGGCGATTCCGGGGAGTCTTCCGGTGTGGAATCGAGTAGCGGCGTGCTTACGCCGGTGGAAGCAGAATCTTTTTTCGACGTGCTTTCCACGGCAAAATCCGCAAAAGTAGAGGTGGAACTCGATTCGGAAGTCAAGAGCGTTTGGGATAACGGGGAAGGCGGTTTCGATTGGGAAAAGCAAACGGTGGAGATGAGCATGGAGATACTCGTGTCCGAAAACGCCGAAGGCGGCGTAAACGCGAAGATTGTCACGGTATCGTCCGGCAAAAGCTTGGATTCCGACGGCGTCACGTCGGACGGAGACGCCTTGACTCAAACGTTTTACGCATTGAACAACGATTTGTATACGTATTCCTTGAACGACGACGGTACCGGATATTATTTGCGTTCTTCCAAACCGTTGGACGCATGGCTTGCGGAAACGGGGGTCGACGTTGAGGAGATTCAAACGACGTTGGATGCCGTTTATGCGGAAATTAAAAACGCAGGATTCAGCGCGGAAGATTTGTTCGAATCTTTGGAGGGTGCGTTCCGAGCGAGCGCGAAGGTGGAAGACGGAATTTTAATGACTTCTCTGGACGCTTCGAAGGGCGTAAACGCCGTTTTGAAATATTTGGGAGAGTTGGAAGAGACGACGATTGTCGGCGACGTTGTGAACGACGTTCTCGGGTTGTTGGACGAAAACCTGACGTATACGGATATTTTAGACGAAATTTCTCCCTTGGGACTAATGACGGTTTCGGAGGCATACGCAGAGCTTGACGAAGCGTTCGAGGCGGAAGCGGGTTGCAGTATTCAAGAATATAAAGATTTAATGATTGTGACGCCCACCGTAAGATCCGCATTGGAAGACCTCGGATTTTCCTCGGAAGACATTCAAACGATCGCCGCGTTCGATATTCAAAAAGATTTTTTGGATACATACGGTGCGTATACGATCAATGCGTCTATCGTCGAGATGTTCGATTTGGAAGATGCGCCCGAAGATTTGGTCGGGGAAGTTTGTAAAACCGCAAAAGAATACCTTTCGACCACGACGCTCGGACAGCTCGAAACGGATTTGAACGCAGACGGTTTGGTGGAATTTGCGCAAGCTTGCGGTTTGTTTACCTTCAATACGTTGGAGGGTAAATTCGGCGTCGCCTACGATAAGGATTATAAAGTGCAAAAAGGCGTTTTCGCATTCAATACCGACTTTGAAATGACGCAAACCGCGACGGGTACGGGCGATGCGATACTTACGGATAAGAATACCGTAAAGATTTCCGTAAAAGTGACGATATCCGAAATCAGCCGCGAAACTTTGACGATTGCATTGGACGACAATCTGAAAATCGTAGGTTTGTGCGAAGATTGTTATACGAATTGGTTGCAGACCGATTCTAACATTGCATACAGAGAGGACTGTTACTGTTATTTGTGCGATAATTGTTACGAATGTCGTACGGCGAATAACGAGTAAGCCTCGAAATCGGACTTTCGATCGAAACGAACGATTCGTTACGGAGTCCGAAAAACACGGAATTTTTTTACAACGAGCGAGAGATATTCTCGCTCGTTGTTCTATCGTATAGTTGACTTATTCGGAAAATAGTGCTAAAATATACGTATTATGAGAAAGACTACTACATCGGCTGCCGATACGGCGGCGCTTACGAAACGCGAAAGATTTGAAAACTTTTTCGATAAAAATTACGCATTGTTTTTTGCGCCTTTTATCGTCGCGGTAATTTATATCGTCGCATTGGTCGGATACGGCATATATCCGTTTGGAAGCAATACGGTTGCAAGCTACGATCTGTCTGCGCAAATCTGCCCGTTTGTCGAGCATTTGTTTGACGTTTTGCAAGGAAAATCCTCCTTGTTTTATTCGTATGCGATTGCGGGCGGCGCGGACGTTACGGGTACTTTTTTGTATTTCTTCGTCAGTCCGTTCAGTTTCTTGTTTTTGGTGTTCGGGGACGGTATGGTCAATAGGGCGGCTGTCGTCGTCATGTTTTTCAAGCTGATTACGACCGCTTTTGCGGGAACGTGGTTTGCGAAAAAACTTTTTAAGAATATTCCCGAATATTTATGTGCGGCGGTCGGCGTCGTGTACGCGTATTGCGGCTATATGTTCGTGGCGAATACGTACATCAACTGGGTGGATTTTTTAATCTATATGCCGTTTGCGGTTGCGGCGTTTAAGTATTTTGTAGATACGGGAAAATTTTGGCGTTTTGCCATATTGACGGCTTGTTGCGTCTATACGTGTTTTTCCATTGCCTGCTTTGCCATGTTTACGGTATTCCCCGCATTGATTTTTTATGCGCTCGTTTGCGTGGAAAAGCCGAAACGAAATAAATTCATCGCCGATCTCTGTATGGCGTTCGTCACGGCGATTTTGTTGTCGTTGCCTATTCTATTGCCTGCTTTGAAGGCGTATATCGTAGGCGCGCGAAGCGGCGGCGACGGAATTTTGTACGATCTTTGGAAAGGTTTTAAGGATAAAACGAGCGATTCGCCCGAGAATTTCGATTCGTCTTGGTATGCGAACAATATGGCGGAAAGTATGTATGCAAAATGGTCGTATATTCTTTCCGACAGCATTTTCGTTTGTTTGACGATTGCATGGTTTTATCGCAACGGATTAAAAACGCCGTTCGCTAAGTTCATGGCGGCTGTCGGTGTATTGACGTTGTTGCCGACTGTGGTGGACGAATCGATGTTGCTTTTGAATATGGGCTCGTATATGTCGTATGCCTTGCGGTTCGGTTTCTTAAACGCGACGTATTTCTTAGGAGGCGCTTGCCTGTCGCTCAACGATTTGTGTTATGAAAAACAGCGTGCGTTCGACGGAACGCCGTTGTCCGTTAAGTTCTCCGCGACGATCGCGGATATGCAAGCCGATACGCAAACCGTATCCGATTTGCCGAAAAAAGCCTATAAAAAACAGCCGGCGTTTTGGATCATGGGGGCAGTCGGGGCGGTAATCGTGCTTTTCTTGCTTTGGTTTACGAGCAACGATACCTATAACAGTAAAGAATTATGGTCGCATTTTTTCAGCGATTCTTCTACTTTGGACGCGATTAAAAGCTTTTCAAGCAAGTTTGCGCATTCGCTCGGCGGTATGGAAGTCGTTGCCGTACTGTTCGTGGCGGTAGCACTCGTGTTCGTCGTCGGTGCGATTTTTGTAGGCAAAAAGAAAATTTCCGTGCGTTGGCTTTCTTACGTATTGCTCGTTACGGTGGGTGTGCAGGTGATTTTTTACAATACGCAGCTCGTTGCGGGAAATTACAGCACGCAACACGTGGATATGGACAGCTATATCGAAGTGAACGAAGTGTTAAACGAAAACGACGACGGTTATTTCCGCGTGAAGGATTACAGCGATAAATTGACTTCTTGCGCGCCTTTGACGGGAAATGCCAATGCGTTTAGCGTATTTTCCTCGGTGATCGATCGAGATAATTTCGCTACGTATCATCTGTTCGCATATAAAGGGAACGGTAAAAACAACTATAAAAGCGCGCATAACGACGATAAAATCAATCGCAGCGACGAATTCGGCGATTCGTTCATGGGGTACAAATACTATTTCGTTCCCGAAAGTAAAATCGGAAATTTCGAAGAAGGCAAAACGCTTGCGAAATATATGAAACCGTATATGTACGTGGACGAAAACGGCGAGGAGAAGCAGTTGACGTCTTCGGACGGGAAATTCTACGTGTTTGAAAACGAAATCGTATTCCCGTCGGCGTACGTTTTGGAAAGCGGAGAATATAGATTTGTCAAACCCAACGAAGCAAATTCCTCTTATCGTAAAGCGAATCAAGCGGCTTTGTACGAATTTCTTCGCGGAAAAACGTTGTCGGAAATGAAGAGCGAAACGGGCAGTGCGTCTTCGCAGTACGTGACTCCCGAAACGGCGCGAGAGTTGAGCGAATATTTATGGGAGCGCGCGGCGGATATCGAGGTCGGCGCAGGCAAGATTACCGCTAAGGTGAGCGGTGCGAAGGCAGGGCAATGCTTATTCTTGAATTTCGTGGCGAGCGAAGGTTACGTCGTGACGGTAAACGGAAAAAAGACGCAGCTAATCGATAACGACTTAAAATTCCTTTCCGTCGAGTTGGAAGAAGGCGAAAACGTAGTGGAGTTCGTTTATAAAACGCCGTACGTGAAATATATAGGCGTAGGCGTGCTCGGTGCGCTCGTCGGGTTGTTGGCAGTGGCTTTCGTGGTGAATAAGACCAAGATCGTCGACGTGCTTTCTCCCGCGATTGCTTGGACAGGCGTAATTTTGGCGATTGCCTTGGTTGCTTTCTTTATGATTTATCCCGCTTCCGCTTGGCTTGTCAAGCTGTTACGATTAGGCGCGTAAAGGAAATAGGGTAAAAATAAAAAACGATACTCGCCTATTTCGGCGGGTATCGTTTTTCCGTGGAAACGAAAAAACGCCTTGACCGAAGTCAAAGCGTTTTGGCAGGGGCTATAAGAATTGAACTCATCTCATTGGTTTTGGAGACCAAGGCACAACCACTATACCAAACCCCTAAGCAACGTGTCTATTATAATATAAAAAAAACGGTTTGTCAAACGTTTTCAACGCTTGAAATGCAAAAAATCCGAAAAAAGAGAGAAAAAGTATGAAAAAAACGGTTATACTATATACCGACGGGGCTTGTTCGGGCAATCCGGGGATCGGCGGATACGGCGGTATTTTAATATACGGCGACGTAAAACGAGAATATAGCGGAGGAGAACCGCAAACCACCAATAATCGTATGGAGATTATGGCGGTTATCGTCGGATTGAAACGATTGAAATATCCCTGCAAAGTGGAAGTATACAGCGATTCCGCCTATACCGTAAACGCATTTGCGAACGGTTGGATTTACGCATGGAAGAAAAGCGGCTGGAAAAAGGCGGATAATAAGGCGGTGCTTAACGTGGATCTGTGGGAGGAATTGTATCGGCTCACGCAGACGCACGAGGTAACGTTTCATAAAGTGGCAGGGCATGCGGACAATGCCTTGAACAATCGCTGCGACGAGCTCGCTCGGGCGGCGATCGTCGAAATCCGCAATACTTCCGTCGCGAACGATTGATTATGCGCATACAATTGATTTGAACTGAGAAAAAGAAGATTGCATATTATACGGCAGAGGAAATTGCGTTAAAAAACGTACGCTGCGAATAAACGCATACCAAAGACGAGGATTCGGGAAGATTGTCGTTTTTTTTCGAATTACGTAAAAAAATTCTTTTGAAAAGCTTGCAATTTTTTATTATTTGATGTATAATGATATCTGGTCGAGAGTTGGCAAAATTCGTGTCGTTCGAAACCGTAAAAAATCAGTAAAATAAAGAAAATAACGATTTTTCTTGGAGGATTATATGGATAGAATTCAACTGCTGCAAGAAAGAAAGGCGCGTTTGGCTGAAGCTAACAAAAACGTGAAAGCGCGTATCGACGCGTTGGTCGACGAGGACAGCTTTGTCGAGTTGTCGGCGTTTAGCTTTTCCAAAAACGAATTTTATAACGAGGAGATCGCAGGCGAAGGCGTCGTGACGGGTTTTGCGACGATCGGCGAGTATCCTTTTTATATCGTGGCGCAAAATTTCGACGCAAAACACGGCGGTATTTCCAAAGCAAATTGCGATAAAATCGTAAAATGCATCGATACCGCGGAAAAGAACGCGACGCCCGTCGTGTATTTGCTCAATACGCAAGGCGTGCAGGTCGGAGAAGGGGTTACCGTTTTGGAAGGACTTGCGAATCTTCTGAAACGCGTAACGCAAATGAAAGGCGTCGTGCCGCAATACGTAATCGTAGACGGCGTCGTTTACGGCTCGGTTGCGATGATTGCCGCACTTGCGGACTTTACGTTCTTCTTGAAGGACAAGAGCGTTTTGGCAATCAACAGCCCGTTCGTATTGTCGGCGAAAGCGGGTAAGAACGTAGCGAAAGAGGAGGTCGGCTCGGCAAAGGCGTTAAGTCATACGGGGATTCCTACTTTCGAAGCGGAAGATCTTGCCGAAGTTAAGGAAAAGATTACGAATATTTGCGGCTTGATCGATTTGCCTATGGTAGACGCGGAATTAAACGAAAGCGTTCCCGTATTGAACGAGAGCGTTACGGCGAAAAATCTGCTTTCGATTTTCGAAGAGCCTTTGGAACTTTGCGCAAGTTTCGAACCGAGCGTAAAAACGGTCCTTGGCAGAATCGGCGGCATTTCGGTCGCGGCGGTTGTTTTCGACGGCGAAGAGAGCGGCGTGCGACTCGATGCGGCAAAACTCGCCAAAGTAAAGAATTTCGCGGAATTTGCATGTTGTTACGGTTTGCCGTTCGTGACGTTTACGGACGTTTGCGGTATTTGTCCTTGCATGGACGTAAACGACAGCCGCGTGATGAAGGAAGCTGCGGAATATTTGGATATGCTGGATACAATCGATACTGCGAAAATCGCAGTCGTGTATAAAAAGGCAATCGGTTTGGGATATTCCTTGTTTGCGGCGAAGTCGGTCGGCTTCGATTATACTTGCGCCTTTGCGAACGCGCAAATAGCATTGTTTGACAACGTACAGGGCGCACAAATCGAATTCGGTTGCGAAAACGCAGACAAAGCTGCGTTGGCAGAAAGATACGCGGAAGAAAATTCCGATCCCGTACATGCGGCGAAAGACGGATATATCGACGCGATTATCGAACCGCAGTTCGTGAAACAGTATTTGATTGCGGCGTTGCAGATGCTCGCTCGATAAGGAGGCGAAAGAATGTTGCAGAATTTGTTAACCGGAACGCTTCCGGAGGGCGGCAGATACGTGAATATCGGCGAAGCCGCACTGTATGCCTTAATCGGCTTGTTGGTGGTATTTGCCGGGATTGCGTTTTTGATTTTGATTGTTTGGGCGGTCGGAAAAGCGATGGACAAAACGGCCGCAAAGGCGAAATCGAAACCTGCGGAAAGCGCGAAACCCGATACGTCGGTCGCCGTGACGAACGACGAAGAAATATCCGAAGAAACGATTGCGGTAATCATGGCGGCGTTGACGGCATATTACCAAACGAATAACCCTAAATGCGAATTTACGTTAAAACGAATCAAGAGAATGTAAGGAGATAAAAAAATGCGTAATTTTATTGTAACTGTAAACGGTAAATCTTATGAAGTAGGCGTAGAGGAAGTCGGCGGAACGACCGCACAGACTCCCGTTGTTAAGACGGTTGCGGAAGCACCCAAGGCGGCTCCCGTTGCGAAACCCGTGGCAAACGGCGAGAAAGTACTTTCTCCGTTCCCCGGCTTGATAAAGAATCTCTTGGTTGCGGAAGGAACGACCGTAAAGAAAGACCAGCCCATTTTGGTTTTGGAAGCCATGAAAATGGACAACGACATTACCGCTCCTTGCGACGGTACGGTTAGTTTTCAGGTCGTAAAAGGGGCAAACGTGGAATCCGACGCCGTTCTTGCCGTTATTTCGTAAGCGATAAGGAGAGGTTAAGATGCTGAATAATTTGCTCATAGATATCGGTGGCATTTTTACCGGTTTATGGGAATCGTCGGGACTTGCGAACGGGAGCTGGGAAAACTACGTCATGTTGCTCATTTCGTTTGTCTTGTTCTATTTGGCGATTGTCAAAAAATTCGAACCGTTGCTTTTGTTGCCGATTGCCTTCGGTATGTTTTTGATAAATCTGCCCGGTGCGTATAACATCCTTTGGGGAACCTATCCCGAAGGTTCGCATGCGTATGAAGATGTGCAGAACCGAGGACTTTTGTGGTATTTGTTCTACGGCGTGCAGAACGTTATTTATCCGCCGTTGATTTTCTTAGGCATAGGCGCGATGACGGATTTCGGTCCGTTGATTTCCAACCCGAAAAGCATGTTGATCGGCGCGGCTGCTCAGCTCGGTATATTCCTGACGTTGATCGGTGCGGTGGTTTTGGGCTTCGACTTGGCGGCTGCGGCTTCGATTGCCATTATCGGCGGTGCGGACGGTCCGACTGCCATTTATCTGACGCAGGCGTTGTCGAAATATACCAATCAGGATTTGCTTTCCGCGATTGCGATTGCGGCGTATTCGTATATGGCTTTGATTCCCATTATTCAAAAGCCGTTGATGCGTTTGATCGTGCCGAAAAAAGAGCGTGCGATCAAAATGAAACCGCTCCGTACGGTCAGCAAGTTGGAGAAAATCATATTCCCGATTTTGGTAACGCTCGTGGTCGGTTGTTTGTTGCCCGACGCGATTCCTTTGCTCGGTATGTTGATGCTCGGAAATTTGTTGAAGGAATCGGGCGTATGCGACAGACTTTCTTCGCAGGCGCAAAACGGTTTGATGAACACGATTACGATTTTCCTCGGCATTTCGGTAGGTTGCAAGGCTTACGGACAAACGTTCTTGCAGTTGGAAACGTTGATGATTATAGGTTTGGGTTTGGTCGCTTTCTGTTGCGGTACAATCGGCGGTTTGTTGATGGGACGTCTTATGTGTAAGCTTTCCAAAGGCAAAATCAACCCGTTGATCGGCAGTGCCGGTGTGTCCGCGGTGCCTATGGCGGCTCGCATTTCCGAGGACGTAGGTCGTGAATCCGACCCGAATAACCATTTGCTGATGCATGCAATGGGACCTAACGTGGCAGGGGTTATCGGCTCGGCGATTGCCGCAGGGTTCCTGCTGTCGCTCTTCTAATTTTGAGGTAATGAATTATGGATTTGAATTTTGAAAATAAAAAGGTAATGCTGACGGAAACGATTTTGCGTGACGCGCATCAATCGCAGGCAGCTACCAGAATGAGAATTGACGAAATGCTGCCCGTATTGGAGCAGTTGGATGAAATCGGTTACTACTCCATCGA
The DNA here is from genome assembly GCA_964515795.1 of uncultured Clostridia bacterium. Taxonomy (GTDB): domain Bacteria; phylum Bacillota; class Clostridia; order Christensenellales; family Borkfalkiaceae; genus Scatosoma. The sequence continues at coordinate 14,115 of CAZEVL010000040.1, forward strand.
GGCTTGGGGCGGTGCGACGTTCGACTCGTGCTTGCGTTTCTTGAACGAAGACCCTTGGGAACGTTTGAGAACGTTGAAATCGCATCTCAAAACGCCCATTCAGATGCTTTTGAGAGGACAAAACTTGCTCGGGTATCGCCATTATGCAGACGACGTCGTAGAAAAGTTTGTCGCAAAATCGATTGAAAACGGCGTCGGCGTAATTCGTGTGTTCGACGCGTTGAACGACCCGAGAAACTTGGAAGTTTCCATGCAGGCGATTAAAAAGTACGGCGGCGTTTGCGAAGCGACGATTTGTTATACGAGCGCCGTAGTGAACGGACAGGAAATTTTCACGGACGAATATTTCGTAAAACTCGCAAAACAGCTCGAAGATCGCGGCGCGGACAATATCTGTTTGAAA
>CAZEVL010000041.1:0-14219 GCA_964515795.1 uncultured Clostridia bacterium
AGTTGAGCGCGTGCGCATGCCCTTGCGAGCCGTATCCGATAATCGCAACGGTTTTGCCGTTCAATTTGTTCAAATCGCAATCTTGTTGGTAAAAAATTCTGTTAGCCATACTATTTACTCCTTATACTTATCTTTTTTTCTTATTTATCCAATAACGTCACGTTGCCTCTATCCAGCGCAACGATACCGGTACGACACATTTCCAAAATCCCGAACGGTTGCATAAGTTTTACGAACGCGTCGATTTTGGAAGGATTGCCCGTCACTTCGATACACATTCCCTCGGGGGAATAATCGATTACGCTGGCGCGGAACACGTCCACCGCCGTCATAATGTCGCCACGATTTACAGACTCGTTTTTCACCTTTATCAACATTAATTCCCGTTGAATAGGCTCGTCCTCCAACACTTCCACTTTCTTGACGACGTACAGTTTTTTTAACTGATTGATAAGCTGTTCCTTCATATACTCGTCGCCGCGCATACTGATAGTGATTCGGGAATACTCGCTGCGCTCGGTTTCCCCCACCGTCAAGGTATCGATATTGAACGCACGCCGCGTGAACATCGAAGTCACTCTCGTCAAAACGCCTGCCGTGTTGTCTACGTAAACCGCTATCACAAATCTGTTTTCCATCTTTTCTCCTTATCCGATCTTGGTAATAATATCGCCTATCGCACCGCCGGGGGGCAACATCGGCAACACCAATTCGTCCTTGTCGATTCTTACGTCTATCACAGCCGGTTTTTTCGCCGCAAGAGCCGCCTCGAACGCACGCCTGAACTCCACTTCCGTTTCCGCAAGATATCCGTCCGCGCCGAACGCCTGCGCCAATTTCACGAAATCGGTTTTTCGATTCAATACGGTATTGGAATAGCGCTTCTCGAAAAACAACGTCTGCCATTGCCGTACCATACCCAAAACACCGTTGTTCATCAACACGATAACCACGGGGATTTTATAGGACACGGCGGTTGCCAACTCGTTCAGATTCATACCGAAGCTTCCGTCGCCCGTAATCAATACCACGGGATCGCCCGTCGCCGCGTACGCGCCGATTGCCGCGCCGAGCCCGAAGCCCATCGTGCCCAAACCGCCGCTGGAAACAAACCGTCGCGCGCCGTCAAACGTCGAATACTGCGCCGCCCACATTTGATGCTGCCCGACGTCCGTCGCCGTAATCGTCTTAGGCAATTTCAAGGCATTGATAATATCGAATACTTTTTTAGGAGAAAGTTGCGCCGTAGAAGCCGCCGCAATTTCTTCTTCGAATCGTTTTTCTTCTTCCGTAAACGTACGAACGCGCGTCTGCCACTCGTCATGCTTTTGCAGAGAACATTTCTCCGCAATCCGTCGAAAAGCGTCCGTCACGTCACCGACCAATCCCAACGTTACCCGAATATTTTTATTCACTTCCGAATAATCGGGATCAAGCTGAATGATTTTACTGTTCGGCACAAATTTAGCGGTATTACCCGTCGCACGATCGGAAAAACGAACGCCGACGGCAAATATCAAATCCGCGTCGTTCTGCGCCATGGACGAGGCGTAACGTCCGTGCATGCCCTGCATACCGAGAAACCTCGCACTCTCCTGCGGAACGCAAGAAAGCCCCATAAACGAACAGCCGACCACCCCGTCGATTTTCTCTGCAAAAGCCAAAAGCTCTTTACCCAATCCGAGTCCCGCCGCTCCGCCGCCCACGTAAATATACGGACGTTTCGATTCGGTAAGCAAGCGCACGGCTTCGTCGATTTTACTCTCTTTCACCTTCGGCAAACAAGCTTTTTCCGCAATCGGTTTCGCTTCGTATTCGCATTCGGCGATTTGGATATCCTTGGGGATATCCACAAGCACGGGACCCGGTCTGCCCGACCGCGCAATCCAAAACGCCTCCCGTAAAGTATCCGCCAACTTTTCCACGTCGGTAACGAAATAATTATGCTTGGTAATCGGCAACGTCACGCCCGTGATATCGATTTCCTGAAAGCTGTCTTTCCCGATCAACGAACGCGGAACGTTTCCCGTGATCGCAACCATGGGTACGGAATCGAGCATTGCCGTAGCGATACCCGTCACCAAATTGGTCGCGCCGGGTCCGCTCGTCGCGAGACATACGCCCACTTTGCCCGTCGCCCTCGAATACCCGTCCGCCGCATGCGCCGCACCCTGTTCGTGTGCGGTCAAAACGTGGCGAATTTCGTCTTTATATTCATAAAGCGCGTCGTAAATATTGATAACCTGTCCCCCGGGATAACCGAATACGTCGGTTACGCCCTGTTCTATTAAAGTTTTAACTAAAATTTGCGCGCCGCTGTATTTCATATTTTTTCTCCTTGTTTTTTCTTACAACGCTTTGTTTACCGCCGTCACCAAAGCCGCAACGGACGACGTCATTACGTCGCTGTGAATCCCGACGCCCCAATACGGTTTCCCGTCGGCAATCACGCAGATATAAGAAGCCGCTTTCGCCGAAGAACTCTCTTCCAAAGCATGTTGCGCATAGCTCTCCAAGACAAAAGCCTTTCCCGTAATCGCCCGTATCGCATTGCTGATACAGTCCAATCTACCGCTGCCTTCCGCCTGCAAACGTTTCCGTTCTCCCAAGTACTCTATTTCCACGTCTCCGCGCACCAAGTCTGCGTTCACGTCCGTAAACGAAGTGTTTAATACGCGAATTTTGTCCTGCAAATTGACGAAATCCCGTCGAAATATGTCGTACACATCCTGCGGAGAAAGCTCCTTATGCGCCCGATCGGAAATCCCCTTGACGTGATATCCGAACACCTCGCGCATTTTCGGCGGCAGCATCAGTTTGAATTGCGTTTCGAGAATGTATCCGATACCGCCCTTACCGGACTGCGAATTGATCCGAATGACGTCCGCCTCGTATACCCTGCCCACGTCGGCGGGATCGATCGGCAAATACGGTACCGTCCACGCGTCGATACCCTTTTCCACACGATATTTCATGCCCTTGGCAATGGCGTCTTGATGCGAGCCGGAAAACGCCGCAAAAACCAGTTTTCCGCTGTACGGTTGCCTCTCCCCGACCTTCATTCTCGTAACGCGTTCGTACACTTCCGTCACGGACGGCAAATCGGAAAAATCGAGCATCGGCTCAATCCCCTGCGAATACATATTCAATGCAAGCGTGATGATATCCACGTTCCCCGTACGCTCCCCGTTGCCGAACAACGTACCCTCTATTCTTTCGCCGCCCGCGAGCAAGCCCATCTCGCTGTCCGCCACCGCACAACCTCTGTCGTTATGCGGATGCAGGGATACGATTACGTTTTCCCTGTACTTCAATCTCTTGCACATATACTCCACTTGGTTGGCGTACACGTGCGGCATGGAATGGGAAACGGTGACGGGCAAATTGACAATCGCCTTATCCTCTGCCGTCGGTTGCCATACGTCCAACACCGCGTTACAAATTTCCGCCGCGAACTCCGGTTCCGTACCCGTGAAACTTTCTGGAGAATACTCGAATCGAATTTGCCCTTCCGATTTTTCTCGATAACGTTTACAAAGCTCCGCCCCGAATACGGCAAGATCTATAATCTCTTGTTTCCCTTTTCGGAACACCTGTTGCCTTTGCGCCACGGAAGTGGAATTATACAAATGCACGATGGCGCGTTTCGCCCCCCGCAACGCCTCGAACGTCTTTGCGATAATATGTTCCCTCGATTGCGTCAACACCTGAATAGTCACGTCTTCGGGGATAAGATTTTTCTCGATTAATGTACGGCAAAACTCGTACTCTGTTTCGCTCGCCGCGGGAAACCCGATTTCGATTTCCTTAAAACCGACTTTACAGAGCAGGCGAAAAAATTCCAACTTTTCCTCCAAGCTCATGGGGATTATCAACGCCTGATTGCCGTCGCGCAAATCCACACTGCACCAAACGGGCGGTTTTTCCACGGCAGACTTTTTCGTCCAGTCCATCGTCACGCCCTTCGGTTCAAAATATTGTTTTCCGTATTTATTGCAATTTTTCATATCCTACCTATCGCCGCACGCCCTAACCTTCGTATAAAAAAATCTCTTTCGCATAGGCGCAATACTTGCGCCTATGCGAAAGAGACGAAGAAACTCTACTCCGCGGTACCACTCTACTTGGTGCGTAACACCCGCTCTGCGTCTTAAAAAAGACTCTCTCTGTCACGGGAGAACCCGTCCGAATCTACTTAGCGCACAGCCGTTCTTTCGGAGGCTCGGGGAAGATCATATTCTAAAAAGCCGTATCGGCTCGCACCAAACGCCGACTCTCTGTAAACAAACTTTGAAGATTTTATAGCCCGTCTTTGCCTTTATGGGAATTTATTTATCCTATTATAAACGTAATTTTGCGTTTTGTCAAGAATATACTGCCAACTTTTTTCCGTCGAAACGAATTTTTTTCGTTAAGTCAGCTTATACACCCAATGGAACGTATCCTCCGTCTTTCCCCATTGAATACCCGTCAACACGTCGTATAGTTTCTGTGTGACCGAACCGATCTTCCCTTCGTTGACGACGTATTCCTTATCTCCGTACGCCAATTTTCCTATCGGCGATACGACCGCAGCCGTGCCGCACCCCCACGCCTCTTCCAATGCGCCGCTCTCCATAGCGGAAACCAGCTCGTCTACCGACAACAAGCGTTCCTCTACCGTATATCCGAGCGATTTCAAAACCTCGATACAGCTCTTCCTCGTAATGCCGGGCAAAATCGAACCCGTCAGTTTCGGCGTTACCACGACGCCGTTAATTTTGAACATAACGTTCATCGCGCCGACTTCTTCGACGTACTTCCGCTCGACGCCGTCCAACCAAAGCACCTGAGAATATCCTTTCGCGGCCGCTCGTTCGCCCGCGCGCGTACTCGCCGCATAATTCCCGCCGCATTTCGCATACCCCGTGCCGCCGCGCACGGTACGTACGTCCTCACTCTCTATCATAATCTTTACGGGGTTGATACCTTCCGCATAATAACTTCCGCTGGGCGAAGCGATCAACATAAACGTCGCGTTATGCACGGCATGCACGCCGAGCGCCTCGTCGTTTCCGAACATAAACGGTCGCAGATACAACGACGTACCGAAAGATTTCGGCACCCATCTTTCCTCCGACTTCACAAACGTAGTCAAAATTCCCAAAGCGTCCGTCTCGTCCAATAACGGCAAACTCATACGCTCTGCCGAACGATTCATTCGACGAATATTCTCCATCGGGCGAAAAAGCTGCACTCCGCCGTCCGCGCGACGATACGCTTTCAAGCCCTCGAAAATTTCCGCGCCGTAATGCAATACGGTGGAAGCGGGGTGCAGGGAAATTCTTCCGAACGGAACGATCCTTGCGTCGTGCCACCCCTCTTCTCGATTGTAGTCCATAATAAACATATGGTCGGTAAAAACTTTCCCGAACCCCAATTCTTCTTCCGACGGCATCGTCCCCGGCGTCGTCGTTTTTTCTAATCTGATTTCCATATTCTTGCCTCTATGTTTAATTCGTTTTTTGAATAAATAAACGCTCTTCAATTTATTTATATAATACCACACTCTCCCTCCGATGTCAACGATTTGCAAAGAGATTTTTTTCTTTCTTTCCGCAATTTAGTAGATTTTTTTGAAAAAATGCGATATAATGTTTTTCGGAAAGCAAACCGAACGAACGCTGTCGTTCGGAAATTTTTTCACAAATCGAACTTTTCTCTTATACGCCGACGGACAGGCGCATATAGTATATCGGAGGAACATTATGATCACAAAAACCTACACGTTCACTAAAAACGGCAACGAAAACGACGTATACACGTTGAAAAACGCCAACGGTATGGAAGTAGACGTCTTGACGTACGGCGCGCGTATCATACGCATTTCCGCACCCGACAAACGCGGAAAATTTTCCGATTGCGTCGTCGGTTGCAAGCGTCCCGAGGACTACTATGAAGACAACCCTTACTTCGGCGCAACCGTAGGAAGATTCGCCAACCGAATCGGCGGCGCAAGCTTTCCCTTAAACGGCGAAACGTATCGTTTGGAAGCCAACGAAGGCGACAACACCCTGCACGGCGGCATTCAGGGCGATTATTCCCGTAAAATTTGGACGGCACGCATCGAAAACGACCGATTGGAGCTTTCCTATCTCTCTCCCGACGGAGAAGGCGGCTTCCCCGGCAACCTTTCCGTTACCGTTACTTTTTCCTTAAACGAGCAAAACGAGCTGAAACTCGAATACCAAGCGACGTCGGACAAAGACACGGTTTGCAACCTTACGAACCATACCTATTTCAATATCGGCTACCAAGACACGGTGCTTTCCCATACGTTGATGATCAACTCGAAAGAAATCACCCCCGTCGACCAAGCGTTGATTCCGCACGGCGAGCGCATGTCCGTAGACGGAACGCCGTACAGCTTTCTGCCCACAAAAACGATCGGGCAAGACATCCGTTCCGACGCGCCTTTGATTCACCAATGCAACGGATACGACTTTAACTATTGCTTGGACAGAGTCGGCAAAAGTTTGGAGCGTTTCGCCTACGTTTACGATAAGGAATCGGGCAGACGTATGGATTGTTACACCACGCTTCCCGCGGTACAATTATACACCGCCTGCTCCACGGGCGGATTCGAAGGAAAAAAACGTTACGTAAACCATTGCGCACTCTGTTTGGAAACGCAAGGCTACCCCAATTCCCCCAACTGTCCGAATTATCCCTCGTCCGTTTTGAAAGCCGGAGAAAAGTATCACGAAGTAACGGTTTATCGTTTTTCCGTACAAAAATAATCGGTTCTATGCACGCAAAAGCCGCCAGTCGGGCGGCTTTTGTCTTGTCGAAAAACGGAATTGTCGCCTCCCGTGTGAATTTTAGACGATAATTCAAAGAAATTTTTCTTTTTATATTGACAAATTCGGCTTTTTAATATATAATGCAGAAAAAATAAATTAGGAGCAATCATGCTGAAATCTCTACTCGTAAAGCTTAAAGAAGCCACCGTTTCGGTTTTGCCCGTAGCGTTGCTCGTATTACTGCTGAATTTAACGCCCCTTGTGAATTTCACCTCGCGGGAATGCGTAGTCTTTTCCCTCTCGGCATTGGCGTTAATACTCGGCATCGCCTTGTTTAACCTCGGTGCGGACATCGCTATGACGCCCATGGGGGAACAAATCGGTTCCGGTATCGCAAAATCGGGAAAATTCAAACTTCTGCTGTCCATTTGTTTGATTATGGGCATCTTCATTACCATTGCCGAACCCGACCTTTCCGTACTTGCCTCGCAAGTCGAAGAGGTGCTGAACAGCACGACGCTCATCTTAACGATCGCGGTCGGCGTAGGACTTTTCCTCGTCCTCTCCGTCTTAAAAATCGTATTCCGTTTGAGTCTGTCCTCGCTGTTGAGCTTCTTCTATATGCTGCTTTTCGCAATCGTGTCTATCGTATTGATCAGCGGCAACGAGAGCTTTCTTCCCCTCGCGTTCGATTCCGGCGGCGTAACGACGGGGCCCATCACGGTGCCCTTTATCATGGCACTCGGCGTCGGCGTCGCGTCTACCCTCGGCGACAAACACGACAGAGAAAGCAGCTTCGGTTTTATCGCGCTCTGTTCTATCGGTCCCATCCTCGCCGTTATGTTGCTCGGCGTGTTCGCCTCGGGAAATATCGATTATCGGTTGCCCGATTATTCGATAGAATCGCACTTAGGCGCGGAATTTTTTACCACTATTTTACATACGGCGAAAGAAGTTTGCGTAGCGTTGTTACCGATTGTCGTCTTTTTCTTCCTGTTGCAACATTTCTTTATGAAATTGCCCAAAAAACGTTTGAAACAAATCGTCGTCGGTATTTTTTACACCTTTTTCGGACTGGTCGTATTCCTCTCCGCCGTAACCGTCGGATTTATGCCGATCGGCTATAAAATGGGTACGCAACTTGCAGAACAAAACGAGGTCGTCCTCGTCATCGCTTGCTTTATCCTCGGGCTTACCGTCGTCTTGGCAGAACCTGCCATCCACGTCTTGAACAGACAAGTCGAATCCGTCACGGGAGGCGCAATCAAGAAACGTTCGATGTTGCTGGCTCTGTCCCTCGGCGTCGGGACGTCCATCGCATTGTCCGTTATCCGCGTAATTTTCGATTTCAGTATTCTTTATTATATGGTACCCGGGTATTTGATTTCGTTGGAGCTGTCTTTCTTCGTCCCGAAAATCTATACGGCAATCGCGTTCGACTCCGGCGGTGTTGCCAGCGGACCTTTGACTTCCAGCTTCATACTCCCCTTCGTCATCGGCATTTGCGCCGTTTTGCAAGGGGAAAGCAAAATTCTCACGGACGCATTCGGTTTGGTGGCAATGGTTGCCATGACGCCGCTCATAACCATTCAAGCCCTCGGTTTCAAAGCCGTCGTAAGCAAGAAAGTCAAAGAACGCATCGCCATGAAGCGTATCCTCGACGCCGACGACGAACAGATTATTCAATTCATATAAGGAGGTCGTTATGAATAAAAGCAACAAAAAAACAAAAACACCGCAAAACGGCTCTCATTTCAAGAAATTGAAGCTGCTCGTCACCGTAGTAAACCGTGACAAGGCGGAATTTTTCATGGACTTCTTGCAGTCGTTCGACGTCAATTTTCAAACCACCGTTCTGGCGCAAGGCACGGCAAAATCGGATACACTGTATATGCTGGGGTTGGAAGACTCGGACAAAGCCGTTATTTTCAGCGTCATACGCGAAGACAGAGCCGCAGACGCATTGCTTGCCGTAGACGACAAATTTCACAAACTTAAAAACGCCAAAGGCATTGCCTTTACCATACCTATGTCGAGCGTCATCGGCGTAGCGATTTACCGCTTTTTAAGCGACAACCGTCAATAATAAGGAGTATTTTTATGGAATTTAATCACGAAGCTATCTTTTGTATCGTAAACAGCGGTTACAGCGAAGCGGTTATGGAAGCCGCAAAAAAATTCGGAGCACGCGGCGGCACGGTTATCAACGCGCGCGGCACGGCGGGAAAAGAAGCGGAAACGTTTTTTCACATCACCGTTCAACCCGAAAAAGAAATCGTTATGATTCTTGTCCCGTCCGACATTAAAGACAACGTTATGCACGCATTATATAAAGAAGTCGGCTTGGACACGGCAGGTCAAGGCATTGCCTTCGCGATGCCCGTCGACGGCGTCGTAGGACTTCCCGACAGCGAAAAATAACCATATCGAAAGAAAAAGCCTCCGCTTGCACAAGCGGAGGCTTTTTTACTTTATCGCATACCTGTATGCTTCCTTTTTAATTTTTCAGACATTCCGAATGTATGACGTAATCCGCCGTAGCGCGATTTGTTGCGATAGGAATATCGTACACGACGGCAATACGAAGCAATGCCTTTACGTCGGGATCGTGCGGTTGCGAAGACAACGGATCCCAAAAAAAGATTACGACGTCTATTTTCTTTTCCGCCACTTTCGCGCCGATTTGCTGATCGCCGCCGAGCGGCCCCGACAAATACCTCTTCACGTGTAAATCCGTCGCTTCGGCTATCAATTTCGCCGTCGTTCCCGTTCCGCATAAATCGTATTGCGAAAGAACGTCTTTGTTTTTCAACGCCCAATTTACAATATCGGACTTTTTGTTATCGTGTGCGATTAACGCAATGGTTTTCGTTTTTTTCTTAGTCATATTCTTCCTCCGTACTCCGCCTTACGCGCTCTTTTTGAAATTGTCCGCAGAATCTTCTTCCGACGGCTCCCGTTTCGTTTCCTGTAACGTAATTTTCGGCAAGCTCCAACGATATCTCGTCGCCAACAATCGTACCGCCACAATAAGCAAAACGGAAAAAATGCTCGGAAGCATATTTTCGGGAAAGCTCGCCCGTAAAAAATAATACATCGTCGCACCGCCGATCGACGCCAAAGCGTATACGTGCTTCGTGAAGATATACGGCGTTTGCTCGGTGAAAATATCCCGAAGCAAGCCGCCACCCACGCCCGTCAACACGCCCATCGTCACCGACAAAAAAGCATTGTCCGAAAATCCGCGCAAAAACGCCAGCTCCGTACCCGTAATCGAGAAAACCGCCAACCCGATTGCGTCCACTACGTTGTTGATCGGCTCGATCCGTTCCTGTATCGCGTTGAACTTCTTTCGATACAGAGCCGCCACCGCAAAGACGCAAAGCGCCGTTACCGCCGCCACGCAAACGACGTACGGTTTCGAAAAAATCGTCGGCGGCGTTTCGCCGACCAATACGTCGCGCGTCATACCGCCGCCTACGGCGGTTACGCAACCGATAACGGTCACGCCGAATACGTCGAATCTACTTTTAAGCGCGACCAGCGCACCGGAAATCGCAAAGGCGATCGTACCGGCAATTTCCAAAATCCATAAAATACTGTCCGGTATCATAACGTTTCCAACAAACTTTTCTCGTTTATTCCTCAATCAAATTCTGTCGTATATCGAAAATTTCCATCTCCGTCATACCGATCCGCAACAAATACGCCTCGCAGCTTCTTTGGAAACTATCGTTTCCGTCGTATTTCTTACCGAATTGCATAATATACGACATCGTATTGTCCACCCCCCTCGTCATATTCGCCACGCTCGCCCCGTCCAAGCAACCGCTTTCGGAGAAGAACGAAGTTTCGTAATCGAGCGCGATATCCTCCGTCGAAACACCGCAAACGCCGAGCAACAGCATGGCAATCATCGACGTGCGATCTCTGCCGATCGAACAATGGAAATATACGGGGAAATTTTCACTCTTCGTAAACACACGCAACGCCGAAGCCAACGCCTCGTAATAGTCGGAATTATCGAGCCCGTTCGCACCCGTATAATAAGGGCAGGAATAATTCCGATACGCAACGTCGTCCCCTACGGGCGACGCACCCTTATAGCCTTCCGTTGCCGCTCTTAAATCCAAATCGCTTTTTATCCCGTACGTTTCTAAAAACTGTTTTTTACCCGTTTCGGTGATATCGTCCAACTTTGCGCCGCGATAAGCGATTCCTTGTCGTATCTTGCCGCCCTCCTCGGTATTTTTACCCCCGATGTCGCGCGTATTGGAAACGCCTTCGATGAAAATCGTTCGGGGCGTGTTCGCCGTTTGAAACGAAAAGACGCTCGACGTCGCCTCACCGCCCTTTACTTGCCAATAATAAGTGCTATTCACAAACAAATCGGACAAGAACAAACTCGTTTCCGTCGTCGTATAGCGCATTGCGTCCCGCATATCCGCCGATAAGGAAAGCGATACTTCGTACTCCTCCGCAGGCGTTTCCGCACTCCATTCCAACGTCAGACCTTTCATCGCGTAATGATCGCCCTTTCCGTAATACGGTTCGGCACAATTCGTTTTCGCCTCATACTTCGCCGCAAACTCCGCAAGCTCGTCGTTGGCAAGCGTCGCAACCTTCCCGTGTTTAGGCGACAACGCCGTAAACGACGTGTTTTCGACACTGCTCTCCGTCTTGTTCCCTTGCCCCGTCAAGCCGCAACCGACAAACCCCGCCGCGGAAAAAACGATTGATAATGCAATCGTCCCTATTCTTCCGATTCTTCTCATCTTGCTTTAGCTCCTTATCGTTTTATCGCCTGTCTCGGCGACGAAATTATTATACCACACACCGAGAAAAAATGTCAATACTTTCACCGAAAACTTGTCTCTTATATTTAACAGACCTACTTCCGTCTAAACGCTTTCGTTTTTCATAAAAGAAGAGCGTGCGAACACGCTCTCTTCGTTTTTCGTTATTTGATTTGCAAAATCGTACACAATTTTTCCATAGCCTCTTCGTACGTCGTAAAGCTTACCACGTAATCGCAAATCTCGGCGTTGTGTTCCTCAAAATCAACGGCAACGATACGATTGACTTTGTCCTCGATAGAAGAATTTTTCCGCAAAATGGAAGAAAGCAACCCTTTCTTGTCCCGTTGGATATAAATGGTCACCACGTTTTTGAAATTCGTTTTCAAAGACATCGCCCCGCAAATATCCATCGTCGTCATCACATGCTTTCCCTTCGCCAAAATCGCCTCTACGTCCGACTTTCGGGAACCGTACCCGTGCCCTGCGTACATCGTGGATTGGAACATCTCACCGCTTTCGCACATCTCACGGAACGTTTCCACGGATACGTAATTATACCAATCGTTCTCCGCCGTAGCCGTCGGGTCTTTCGTTGTAAAACTCATCAGCTTTTCAAATTTGTCCGTTTTCGACAACAGCCTCGTAGCGAGCTTGGACTTACCGCTCCCCGACGCCCCGACGAGAACCACGACGGTGGGTTCGACAAACGACACGTCCTCTTTTTTCATGCTGTAACTGTCCGCAATGACTTCCACGAGTTTCAAAAACTCGTCGTACGTATTGACGGCAAGCATTCCCGTCGCCTCTTGATTCCACGGTCTGCGGATCAAAATCGGGTATTTGGCGTTGGAACGCAACACGTTGTGCATGGCGTCGTCGAACAAAATATCCACGTTGATTTTATCCTTGCGCGATCCCATATAAATATGATCGGGCGGAATTTCCGGGAACTCTTCCATGATTCGCTTGGCTCTTATCCCCATAAACTCCGGCGGAATCGCCGTGGACACGAACAGCTCCGTCATTTGCGAAAGCTTCGCGACGAATTCCTTCGCGCCCTTTATAACGGGTTGCGTTTCGTAAAACTTCGGGTCTTTGAAAAACTCCTGAATGACGTCCGTCCTATTTCCCGTTTTTCCCCAAGACGTCACCTCGTAAATGGAAAGCGGCGGATCGAATTTATATTTTTCGTTTGCCAAACGAATGGCATATTCGGTGCACTCCATCAAGACGTCGTCTATATCGAGTGCGGTAGAAAGCCTGTATTTTCTCATTTTTTCACTCCTTACGAACTCAAAATCCCGTACCGAAACACGCTACGGAAGATTATTATATACGATATTGCGAGGAAAATCAACCCTCTTTTCAAAAAAAAGTACTAAAAATCAAAAAAATTTCGCATTTGGTCTTGATTTTTCGGTGACGCTATGGTATAATGCTATATGGTTGGCGCAGACGTATCTTGCAGCCAACCTTTATTCTGTAACTTGGAGAATCATTATGCGTTACGACGTCATTATTATCGGAGCGGGCCCCGGCGGCATCTTTTCCGCTTACGAACTGAAAAAACTTTCCCCCGACTTAAAAGTAGCCGTATTCGACGGCGGTCATTCTCTGCAAGCGCGTCGCTGCCCTATCGACGGCGACAAAATCAAAAGTTGCGTCGGCTGTAAAAGCTGCTCTATTATGAGCGGTTTCGGCGGCGCAGGTGCGTTTTCGGACGGAAAATACAATATCACGAACGATTTCGGAGGTTCGCTTTACGAATATATCGGCAAACAAAAGGCGTTGGAGCTGATGCACTACGTGGACGGCATCAACCTGAAATACGGCGGAGAAGGTACGAAGCTGTATTCCACCGCAGGGTCGAAATTCAAAAAAATCTGCGTACAAAACGGCTTACACCTCTTGGAGGCGTCCGTACGCCACTTAGGCACGGACATCAATTACGTCGTACTGGACAACTTGTACAACGACCTGAAAGATAAAGTGGATTTCTATTTCGACGCCCCCGTCGTAGACGTGGAGGTTTTGGACGACGGCTATCGTATCCGTACCAAAGACGCCGAATACGAATGCGACAAATGCGTGGTTTCCGTCGGAAGAAGCGGCAGCAAATGGATGGAACAAATTTGCAAGAACCTTACAATTCCCACAAAATCCAACCGCGTGGACATCGGCGTCCGCGTAGAGCTTCCCGCCGAGATTTTCTCCCACCTTACCGACGAGCTGTACGAAAGCAAAATCGTCTACGTCACCGAGCAATACGGCGATAAAGTACGTACTTTCTGCATGAACCCGAAAGGTGCGGTCGTCAGCGAAAACACGAACGGAATCGTTACCGTAAACGGACATAGTTACGAAGATCCCGCCAAACAAACGCAAAACACCAACTTCGCATTGCTCGTCGCGAAACATTTCTCCGAACCGTTCCACGACTCCAACGGCTACGGCGAATCCATCGCACGCCTCAGCAATATGTTGGGCGGAGGGATTATCGTACAGCGTTTCGGGGATTTAATTCGCGGCAAGCGTAGCACGCCGAAACGCATCGAAGAAGCTTTCATTACCCCCACGCTGAACGCAACCCCCGGCGATTTGAGCTTAGTCTTGCCAAAACGTATCTTGGACGGCATTA
>CAZEVL010000042.1:0-13900 GCA_964515795.1 uncultured Clostridia bacterium
CTTTTCGTGCGGATTCGAGGTAGAGGAACTTATCTATCTCGGTGAAAAGGTTACCAAAGTAGTGGTAGGGCAGGTCAAATCTTTGACGCCGCACCCCGACAGCGACCATATGCAGATTTGCGTTGTCGATTGCGGAGAGGAATACGGCAGGGAATTGCAAATCGTCACGGGTGCACCCAACGTATACGTGGGTATGAAAACCCCCTGTGCCTTGGACGGATCTACCGTTGTGGACGAAAGCGATCCGGAAAAGAATCCTTCGGGGATCAAGAAGATTAAAAAAGGGAAACTTCGCGGCGTGGAATCGTTCGGTATGCTTTGTTCCGGGGAGGAGCTCGGTATCAACGAAGATTACTATCCCGGCGCGGACGTAGACGGGTTGTTGGATTTGGATAAGGACGCGCCCGTCGGCGAGGATATTCGCAAGATTATCGGTTTGGACGACTGGATCTTCGATATTTCCGTCACGGCGAATCGTCCCGATTGTCAATGTATTTTGGGTATCGCGAGAGAGGTTGCGGCGGTATTGAATAAGCCGTTGAAAGAACCCGATTATTCGTATACGGAACGTGCGACGACGGCAAAGCCCGTCAGCGTGGAGGTCCTTGCGCGCGATCTTTGTCCTCGTTACGTAGGGCATTACGTGGAAAACGTACGGGGCGGCGTTTCACCCGCTTGGTTGCGGAAGCGGCTTGTGTTGTCGGGGATTCGTTCCATTTCGCCCATTGTCGATATTACGAATTTCGTGTTGTTGGAAATGGGGCAGCCCATGCACGCGTTTGACGCGGCGGAGCTTGCGGATAGAAAAATCATCGTTCGCAGAGCGGAAAACGGTGAAAAGATTACGACGTTGGACGAAAAGGAATTTACGTTGACGCAGGATAATCTTGTGATTTGCGACGGTGCAAAGCCGGTTGCGCTTGCCGGGATTATGGGCGGTTTGAACAGCGGTATCAAGGAAACGACGAAAGACGTATTTTTCGAATCGGCGAAGTTTGCGCGCGACAACGTTAGAAAAACTTCGCGTGCGCTCGGGCAATCTTCCGATTCCTCTTTCCGCTTCGAAAAAGGTGTGGACGCGTATACCAACGGTTTGGGTATGGCACGTGCATTACATTTGATCGAAGAGCTCGGTTGCGGTACGGTGACGAACGTACGTTGCGACGAGTGCTTTACGGAACTCGTTCCGCGTACGATGACGGCGAGCATTGCGAAAATCAATGCATTGCTCGGTATCGAAGTACCGCAAGAAGAAGTTTCGGCGATTTTGTCCAGATTGCATTTTGCGCCGCAGATTGACGGCGACGCGTTGACGGTAACAATCCCCGGATATCGCGACGACGTGGATGACTATCCGGATTTGGCGGAAGAAATTATTCGTATGTACGGTTACGAACATATCGAACCTACCTTCTTGAATACCGCACGCGTAACGGGCGGCGGCTTGACGGACGAACAGAAAAAAGAATTGCATTTGAAAAACGTTTTGCGCACGCAAGGTTACTCGGAGGCATATAACTATTCGTTCTATTCTCCGAAGGATTTCGAACTTATGAAGTTGCCGCAAGACGCGACGGAGAGAAACGCGGTGAAGATTCTTAACCCGATCAGCGAGGAGTTGTCCGTAATGCGTACGTTCCTTGCGCCGTCGATGCTCGGAAATGCCGTGCGCAATATTCGCCGCGGCAACGACGAGGGCAGACAATTCGAGGTGGCAAACGTGTACGTGCCGCACGATACGCAGGCGAGCGAACAGCCCGAAGAACGTAAGCATCTCGCGTTGGGTATTTGGGGCGGACGTAACGGCTTCTTTGATTTGAAAGGCGCGGTAGAGCGTTTTGCGGAAGTGTTCCACGTTTCTTTCACTTACGAAAGAGCACAAAAAAGCTATTTGCATCCCGGAGTTTCGGCAAACGTGTTGTCGGGTAAAAAAGTAGTGGGGTGTTTCGGTGAACTCGACCCTGCTATCGCCCTTTCGCTCGGGTTGGACAAAAAAGTGTATTTGGGAGAATTGGATCTGTCGGCGATAAAAGACGCGATGGACGATGCGGTTCGGTATACGAATTTGCCGAAGTTCCCTGCGGTACAGCGCGATCTTGCGTTGATTGTCGACGAAAAACTTATCTGCGCGGAAGTCGAAGAAGTCTTGTTGCATTCTTGTAAATATGTGACGGCGGCGAAACTTTTCGACGTATATCGCGGCGGTCAAGTTCCCGAAGGTAAGAAGAGTATGGCGTTTACGCTTACGTTTACGCCCGACGCGCAGACGGAAAAGGCGTTTACGCCCGAAACGTTGGACGGGTTTGTGAAGAAAATTTTGAATAATCTCAAATTTAAGCTGGGCGTAGAGCTCAGATAATCGGTGCATGGCTTTGAAAAGAGAAAAGAAGATAAAAACGTTCGGATTTATCAATGTGGACAAACCGTCGGGGATTGTATCCTCGACGGTTGTCAACAAAATAAAATGGTTGTCCGGTACGCCTTGCGGACATATGGGGACGCTCGATCCGCTGGCGAGCGGCGTGTTGCCCGTCGGGGTCGGAAATGCCACGCGGTTGTTCGATTACTTTTTGGAAAAGGAAAAAGTGTACGTTGCGGAGTTTACGTTCGGCGTGGATTCGGATACGTTGGATTCGACGGGAACGCTTGTGCGAGGCGGGCGTGTACCTAACGAACGGGAAATTGTTGAGGTTTTGCCTCGATTTTTCGGGGATATCATGCAAATGCCGCCCAAGTACAGTGCGAAAAACGTGAACGGCAGGCGCGGATACGAGTTGGCGCGTGCCGGTATCGAATTCGAATTGCAACCGAAAAAAGTGCATATTTACGATATGGAGTGTTTGGGACGCGTCGAGGGAAAAGACGACGCGTTTCGCATTAAGATTCGTTGCGGCGGCGGTACGTATATTCGTTCGATCGCACGCGATTTGGCGGAAACGCTCGGTACGAAAGCTGTGATGAGCGCGTTGCGCAGAACGCAGAGCGGCGTTTTCGATTTGGGAAATTCGATTCCGTTTTCCGTTTTGGAAAGCGATCCGCCCGTGGAAGAATTGGAAAAATATCTGATTCCGACGGAAAGCGTTTTGCCGTTTGAGCGGCTGTTTCTGACGGAAAAACAGGAAGAGAAGCTTTATCACGGGCAGTTTGTGGACGTAAATTGCGCGGACGGGTTGTATAAAATTTATCAAGGCGACGTTTTTTACGGCATTGCCGAGGTGTGCGAAGGCAAAGCGAAAGCAAAAACGAAATTATGTTAAAAACTGTTTGGTTTACGAAAAAAAAGGATCTTTCCGCTGGATGCGTTATGCTTGCCGGCGGTTTTGACGGGTTGCATTCGGGACATCGTCAACTTTTGTCGTACGCCAAAGGCTTCGGACTGCCGATCGGTGTGATGACGATCGTCGGCGGTAAAGATTTGCCGTTGTTCACGTTTTCGGAGCGGGAGTGTATTTTTCGTCGCGCCGGAGCCGATTTTGCGTTCGAATTGCCGTTTTCGGAAATTAAGAATTACGAACCGCGTGCATTTGCGGAATTATTGTGCCGCGAATTTTGCGTAACGACGTTCGTTTGCGGCGAGGATTTTCGTTTCGGCAGGGGGGCGGCAGGAACGCCGAAAGATTTATCTTGCGATAACCGTGTACGCGTTGAAGTGCGGAAGCTTGTCACCGTGTACGGAACGAAAGTCGGGTCGAACGCCGTTAAAAATTTTTTGCGACAGGGAAGAATCGAAACTGCGAACGAGTTGTTGGGCGAACCGTTCTTTTTGACGGGAACGGTTGTCGAAGATAGAAAAATCGGTAGGACAATCGGTTTTCCAACGGCGAATATCGAATATCCGCAAAATAAATTTTCGCTGAAACAGGGCGTGTACGAAACGCGCGTGTCGGTGGACGGCACGGAGTATAAAGGGATTACGAACTACGGCGCAAGACCGACGTTCGAGAACGGGCGCGTGTTGACGGAAACGTATTTGGACGGGTTCGACGGGAATTTGTACGGCAGAGAACTGACGGTGCGTTTTTTTAGATATTTGCGCGACGTTACGAAGTTCGACGACGTGGAGGCGTTGAAGGCGCAGCTGCAAAAAGATATCGGGAGGGTTAGAAACAATGATTAAATTCGGGCCGAGCGGCAACTGTGAAAGTTTTTATGCGGAGGGATATTCGCATACGGAGGAAGCGGCGGCGTTTGTTAAAAAACACGGTTTGGATTGTTTTGAATATTCGTTCGGCAGGGGCGTGCGTATGAGCGAGCAAACAGCCTTGTCCATCGGCGAAGCGTTTCGGCGCGAGGGAGTGGAAATTTCCGCACATGCGCCGTATTTCGTCAATTTTGCCAACCCCGACGACGAAATGGCGGCGAAGTCCTACGGGTACGTGTTGGACAGTGCGCAGGCGTTGAAAAAAATGGGCGGAAAACGCGTGGTGTTTCACCCTGCCGCGCAAGGGAAAGCAACGCGGGAAGAAGCGGTTGCGCTCACGGAAGATCGATTGAAAATCTTGCGCGATTACGTTTACGAAAACGATATGCAGGATATGTCGTTTTGTCCCGAAACGATGGGCAAGCTGGCGCAAATCGGCACAATCGAAGAAATCGTTCGGTTTTGTAAAGTCGATTCCGTATACGTGCCTTGTGTGGATTTCGGACACGTAAACGCAAGGGAGCGCGGTTCGTTGCGATCGGTGCGGGATTATCGGGAACGGTTGGAGTATATGATTGCGGAGCTCGGGTACGAGCGTATGCTGCATTTCCACGTGCATTTTTCCAAGATAATGTACGGGGCAAAGGGCGAGATTAAGCATTTGACGTTCGAGGATACGGAATACGGACCGGAATTCGAGCCGCTCGCTTCGGCTTTGAAAGAATTGAAATTGCAGCCGTATATCGTCAGCGAGTCGGCGGGAACGCAAGCCGAGGACGCCGCAACGATGAAAAGACTGTATGAAGAAGCGTGAAATATGTAAAAAATTAGGCAATATACTTGACGAAAGAAGAAATTTCTGTTAAAATAGAAGAAAGGAGTATGCGTATGTTACAAACAAACGGCAAAAAAGTATACGACCAAATAAAATTAAAGGCAGACGCATTGTTCGTCACTTGCGAATATCTGATGCGTTACGTGACGGGGGTTGCCCCTGAAAACGGCGCAGTGCTTGTCGATAAGGAAGGCACGACGTTGTTTACCGATTCGAGATATATCGAGGCGGCTGAAAAATTGTTTGCGGGGACGGAAGTCAAACCCGTGCTTTGGGGACAACGTAAAATTTCGGATATTTTGAAAGACTACAACATCGTTGCGATTTCGTTTAACGAAACCAAGCATTCCGATTATTTGGCTTTGGAGAAAATCGGCGTGAAGCTCGTCGAGGCGGACAGCACGCTTTTTCCGTTGATGGAAACCAAAAACGATTGGGAGCTGGAAAATATAGCAAAAGCTTGCGAAATCGCGGAACGTGGTTTTTTGGCGACGTTGCCCGAGATTAAAGAGGGTATGACGGAGTCCGAAGTGGCGGCTTTGTTGGAATACAATATGCGGAAATTCGGCGCACAGGGTACTTCGTTCGATACGATTGTGGCATTCGGTGCGCATGCGGCAGTACCGCATCACGAAACGGGAAATACGAAATTGGCTTTCGGCGATGAAATTTTGATCGATTTCGGTTGCAAAGTCAACGGTTATTGTTCGGATATCACGCGTACGTTTCTGTTCGGCGACGACGGAAAACACGAGGAATTCAAAAAAGCCTATAAGGCGGTGTTGGAAGCGCACGAGCGGGTTAAAAAGAAGCTGGTCGGCGGTATGACGGGCGTGGAAGCGGACGCTATCGCAAGGGATCATCTCGCTTTGAACGGTTACGGGGAATTGTTTACCCATTCGCTCGGTCACGGCGTCGGCTTGAATATTCACGAAAAACCTTCGCTCAGCCCGAAAGGCACGGCAACGTTGACGGACGGCATGGTGTTTTCGGACGAGCCCGGGGTGTATAAAGCAGGCGAATACGGCATTCGTATCGAAGATACGGTGACGTTGAAAGACGGGAAAGTAAAGAGTTTTATGTCTTTGACGGACAGAAATCTCTTGATTTTATAAAAAAGAAATTTATAAGCATATAAGGAGAAAAATTTTATGGCACAGATTTTGGCAGGCGATATTCGTAAAGGCGCAACTTTCGAGTACAAGAGCGGTGTTTACACCGTAACCGACTTCCAGCACGTTAAACCCGGTAAAGGCGCGGCGTTCGTAAGAACGACTTTGAAGAACGTTGTTACCGGTCAGGTTTTGTCGAACGAAACCTTTAACCCTACCACGAAGTTGGAAACCGCTCAGGTAGAAACGAAGAAGATGACGTATTCCTACTACGACGGCGAGTTCTACGTATTTATGGACGAAGAATACAACCAAGAAATGCTCACCTTCGATCAGGTAGAAGACGCATTGAAATATATCAAGGAAAACGACACCGTTACCGTGAAGTTCCTTTACGGTAAAGCGTTCTCCGTCGAACCCGAAAACTTCGTGGAATTGAAGGTTATCGAGGCGGAACCCGGCGTTAAGGGCAACACCGCTACCAACGTTATGAAGAATGCGAAGGTGGAAACGGGTGCGACGATTCAAGTTCCTATGTTCGTAGAAGAAGGCGAAACCATCCGTATCGATACGAGAACGGGCGAATACATGAGCCGTGTTTAATCTTCGACAGGCATAAGTTTTTCTTTAATTGAATACGACTTCGATGCAGGATAATTATTATCCTGCATTTCGTCGTGTGCTTTTACGTGGAGGCGAAAGATGAAAGCAGTTGTACAAAGAGTTAAAAGAACGACGCTCTCCGTGGACGGCGCGTTGATTTCCGAAATACCGTTCGGGTTGACGGTGTTTCTGGGCGTTAAAAGCGGCGATACAGAAAAAGAAGCGGCGTATATCGCGAAGAAGATAGCGGGGCTTCGCATATTCGAGGACGAAAACGGAAAGATGAATTTATCGGTAAAGGACGTCGGAGGCGAGGTTTTGCTCGTTTCGCAATTTACGTTGTACGGCGACGCTTCGCACGGCAATCGCCCGAGCTTTACCTTGGCGGAGCGTCCCGAACGAGCGGAGCCGTTGTACGAATACGCCGTGCAAGAACTATCCGCTTATGGAATTACCGTCAAAAAAGGCGTGTTCGGTGCGGATATGAAAATCGAGCAATTTAACGACGGACCCGTAACGATCTTGTTGGAGATTTGACCTATCGGCGGAGAAGTTTTTTCTGTTTTAGGTTGAATTTTTTTCTCTACTGTCGGTAGAACGACACTCTACCGCCACGTGTTTCTGGTGAGAAAAAACACGTTTTTTGCGCGGAACCCCTTTGTTTTCAAGACTCTACTCGCAGTAGAGAGAAAAATCCACTCGGTATAGAGCCTTGCAAAAGGCGAATAGAGCAAAATCGGTGTTTTTTCGGTTGTCATTTTTATTAAAATAGTATACAATAATTTCGTTAAGCCGTTGCCGAGAATATACGGGCGGCAAGCTAAGGAGAAATTATTATGGAAAAACAAATCGCTTACAGAAGAGGGTGGAACGAATCCGACGTTGCGCACGCTACCCCTTTGAAAGACGAACGCGGCGCGTCGAAAGCCGCCGAAAATAAAGCAGGTATTCGATATAAAAACAAAAAAGGAGTTATCCCCGTTTTTTTTGCGACGGACGATAATTATTTGCCGTTCTTATCCATTACACTGGAATCGTTGTGGGAAAATTCCTCTCACGAATACGATTACGAGATGTACGTGTTGCATTCGGGCGTCGGCAGGGATTACGAGGAAAAGATCATGCGTTACAACAAAGAAGGTTTTCGACTTTCTTTTGTGGACGTCACGGAGTCTTTGAAAGAAATTTCCGCAAATTTACATATGCGCGATTATTATACGTGCACGACGTATTTTCGGATTTTTATCGCAAAAATGTTTCCTCAGTACGAAAAAGCGTTGTATCTCGATTGCGATACCGTCATTCTCGGCGATATCAGCGAATTGTACAATTACGATTTAGGCGATAATCTGTTGGCAGGCGCGCCTTGCGAAGGGGTAAACAGTTTTGAGATTTACAAGCGTTACGTCAGGGAAGTGGACGGACTGGATCCCGATTACTTCTTTAATGCAGGCGTTATTTTGATGAATTTGAAGCTTTTCCGCGCGGAAAATTTCTACGAACAGTTTGCAACGTTGTTGAAGCAATATAAATTTACCGTGATTCAGGACGAGGATTATCTGAACGTGCTTTGTCAAGACCGTGTTTTGCGTTTGCCGAGGGCATGGAATAAAACGCCTGTGGCGCAGGATATCCTTCCGAGGGAAGATTTGCGTATCGTGCATTATTTGATGACGTGGAAACCTTGGCATTACGCGGATATCCCGTATCAGGATTATTTTTGGGAATACGCGAAGAAAACGGAGTTTTACGAGGAGTTGTGCGAAAAGCTTGCAACATACGGCGAAAACGGCAAAGAAAAAGACGCGCGCGGCGAAGCGAGTTTGAAAGCCCTCGCACAAAGCGAGATCGACCGTGCGGACGGGTATTTCAAAACGTTCGGAAAACGTTACGGCAATCTGTAAAAAAGAAAAAGGAGCATACCATGGACGAAACGAAACTTTCTCCCGATCGGCAGGAGGTGCTGAGGAGAATACGAGAATACGAAAGAGAGGGGCGTTTTGACGAGGACGTGGAAAACGATCCGCCCACACCGGAGCTGTTGCCCGATAGGGTGGACTATCTTTGTAAAAAGCGTACGTCTAAAATTTCTCGAAAAATCGCGAACTTCGTCGCAGATCGTTATTTTTTGAACTTGATAAAAAAAGACGTCTTGGTGATAGACGGCGTGACGGGAGAGGAGCATTTGTCCGCATTGCAAAACGGTGCGGTGGTGACTTGCAACCATTTCCATCCCTTCGATAACTACGTGGTGTTTCACTGTATTCGAAAGGCGTTGCCGAAAAAATATTTGTATAAGGTCATTCGCGAAGGGAATTATACCAATTTTCCCGGTTTGTATGGTTTTTTCTTTCGTCATTGCAATACGTTGCCGTTGTCGAGCAATCGCCGCACTATGATGAATTTTATGTCTTCGGTGAATACGTTGCTTAAAAGCGGAGAAAGCATTCTCATTTATCCGGAACAGGGTATGTGGTGGAATTATAAAAAACCTCGTCCGTTTAAGCTTGGCGGTTTCAAAATGGCGTATCGTGCGGACGTACCTGTGTTGCCGACCTTTATCACGATGACCGACGACGAACGTTCGGACGAGAGCGGTTATCCCGTTCAACGCTTTACGTATCATATACTTCCTCCGATTTATCCGGATAAGACGCTGGGAGAGAAACTCGGCGCAGAGAAAATGAAAGACGAGGCGTTTGCGCTGTGTAAGGCGAAATACGAAGAAGTGTACGGCATTCCTTTGACGTATGCGGAGGAGAACGAATGAAACTGTATTTGACGCTGATCGGCATTTGCGTATTGATGATTGCGCCGATTGTTACGTTGGCTTGCGAAATTTCGTATTTGGTGGCGTTGGGGCTGATCGTGCTTGCCGTGGTTGCCGTGATTGCGGTGGACGGGTTGGTTGCGACGATTGCTCGCTTATTGCCGAAAAAATGCGCGAATCACGAATACCGGATTTTTACCGTTTCCGCAAAAGAGAAGAAGTTTTACGAGAAATTAAAGATTCGCAAATGGAAAGATAAGGTCCCGGAGATCGGACATTTTACCGGTTTCCGTAAAAATAAGATTGCCGATCCGAAAAGCGTGGAGTATTTGGATCGCTTTCTTTTGGAGGCGTGTTACGGCGAAATAGGACATTTTTTCAGTCTGTTTTTCGGGTTTGCAATCGTGTTGTTTTTTCCGTTACATCGTGCTTGGTTGGCAATTTCCCTCCCTGTGTCGATTATAAATATTTTCTTTAACGTTCCGTCTGTTTTTATTTTACGTTATAATTCCTATAAGTTGGAGATTTTACGTAAGAGTAATTTGAAAAAACAAGCGCGTCAAGCGGCGTAATCGAAAAAAATAAAAAACATTTGAAAAAATTCGTTTTTTCCTCATAAAAAAAGGAAAGAGCGAATTTTTGTCGTATTAATAATGTATAGCCGAGAGTATGACGAGGCGGCAAATAAAGTCATGAGGAGGAAGAATAGGATGTCCGAGCAAGAACAATATACGACGGTAAGAGAGCGCGTTTGCGCCGGCGAGGAACGTTGCTTATCTCCTTATGCCGTGAAGTCCGCGCAAACCAAGGGTAGGTTACGCGAGGAAACGCCTTGCGATTTTCGCACGGAATTTCAACGGGATCGCGACAGAATTATTTACAGCAATTCCTTTAAGCGATTAAAAAATAAAACGCAGGTATTTTGCGCCCCCGAAGGCGACCATTACATCACGCGTATGACGCATACGCTGGACGTGTCGCAAATCGCGCGTTCGATCGCGCGTGCGCTTTCGCTCAACGAGGATTTGGCGGAGGCGATTGCGCTCGGTCACGATTTGGGACATACGCCGTTCGGGCACGTCGGGGAAAAGGTGCTTGCGAAATTGGCGAAAAACGGTTTTTGGCATAACGAGCAGTCTTTGCGCGTTGTGGACGTGATTGAAAAGAACGGCAGAGGGCTTAACCTCACTTTGGAGGTTCGCGACGGCATTTTGGAACATAAGAGTACGGGCAAACCTATGACGTTGGAGGGCGAAGCGGTATCCTTGGCGGATAGGATTGCCTATATCAATCACGATATCGAGGACGCGATTCGCGCCGGGATTATTCGCGCGGAGGAGTTGCCGAAAGACGCCGTACGAGTGTTGGGAGATAAGACGAAAACTCGTATTCATACGGCGATTGCGGATATTTGGAAACATTCCGAAAACAAGCCGCACGTGATGATGTCGGACGAAGTTATGTCCGCCACGAACACGCTTCGCTCGTTTATGTTCGAGAGGGTTTACGACCTGACGAATAAATCCATGCAGGATCGTGCGGAGCGTATGCTGACGCAGATGTTCGAGTATTTTATGAAACATGCGGACAAGTTGCCGCAACCTTATTTACAGTTATCGGAGCGTTTCGATAGAGAGCAAGTCGTTTGCGATTATTTGTCGGGAATGACGGATCGGTATGCGATCGGCGTGTTCGAAAACCTGTTTATTCCTACGAATTTTTCTCTTGGAGGTATTTTGACGTGAGCGATAGAAATGAAAGAAATCAAGAATTTCAGGACTTTCTGCGCGCGTTGAAAGATCGAAACGATATTGCCGAGGTAATCGGCAGTTACGTGTCGCTTGACCGAAAAGGCGGAAATTATTGGGCTTGTTGCCCGTTTCATCACGAAAAGACGCCTTCGTTCGCCGTGAATCAAGCCGAGCAATTTTATCATTGCTTCGGTTGCGGAGAATCGGGCGACGTATTGCGGTTCGTGAAAGAAATAGAATCCACGGACTTTATGGGTGCGGTGCGCATTTTGGCGGCGCGCGCAAAGATGACCGTTCCGGAAACGGGATACGACAACGAAAAATCTCAACAAATGAAGAAAAAGCGCGACGCGCTTGCGGCGATAATGCTGGATTCCGCACGGTTTTATTTATCGAATTTATACAGCGGCGACGAGCGTGCGGACGCACATTTGCAATACGTCAATCGCCGAGGCATGTCGCCGACGACCGTGAAAAGGTTCGGGTTGGGCGCGTCGCTTGATTTTTACGGCTTGCCCGAGTATCTTCAAGATAAAGGATACAAGCGCGAAGACCTATTGGACAGCGGCGTGTGTGGCGAAGATAGACGCGGAAAACTGGTGGACGCGCAGGCAGGGCGTTTGGTTTTTCCTATTATCAACGCTTTCGACGAAGTCGTGGCGTTCGGCGGAAGACTGTTGGAAAAATCCGACTTTGCAAAATATAAAAACACCAAAGAAACGTTGTTGTTCAATAAGAGCAAAACGCTTTACAACATCAATCTTTTGAAAAAACTGAAACGAGAGCAACCGATTAACGAAGTGATTATCGTCGAGGGGTATATGGATACGATTTCGCTGTATCAGGCGGGATTTAAGAACGTCGTTGCGTCCATGGGTACGTCGTTGACAAAAGAGCAAGCGCGTCTTGTGAAGCGGTACACCGATAACGTGTTAATCAGCTACGACGGCGATTTCGCCGGGCAGAAAGCCGATTTGCGCGGTTTGGAAATTTTGGACGGAGAGGCGTTGCAGGTGCGCGTCGTGCCGTTGCCGGAGGGGCTCGATCCCGACGACGTGGCGAAACAGGGCAAGGACGCTTATCAAAAATGCTTGGATGCGGCTATGCCGCTCATCGATTACAAATTGCATGCGTTGGAGCGCAAATTCGATTTATCGCGTACGGAAGAAAAACGAAAATTTTTGTCCGAGGCGTTGCACGTCGTCGGATCGGCAGAGAGCGAGAGCGTTAAGGAGGAGCTTTTGAAAAAGCTTCGTGAGCGCACGGGCGTCAGTTATCAGGCATTGGAACGGGATCTGCGTAATTTGCCGAGGGAGGAACGTCAGACGACGATTGCGTTGCCGCAAGATCGATTGGCGGAAACTGCTTCCGGTACGGATAAACAAAAAAAAGCCTTGCGGTTCATTTTGGCGGCGAAACTGTTTGCCGCGCCGTATGCCCGAGCGTTGCAGGTGACGGATTTGCCTTTGCGTGACGAAACGCATAAGATTATCGCGCAGTACGTTGCGGATAGGGAGCGTAAGGGCGAGCGAATTCGTCCCAGCGAGTTGTTTGAGGTCTTGGACGAAAGCTGTGAGGAATTGAACGAGATTCTCGATTTGAACTACGGGGAAAAATTGAGCGGTCCAATTGCGGAAAAATTCTTTGCGGACAGCGTGCAAACGTTACGCATGCAAGCCATCGAAGAAGAAATTATCGCTTTGAACGAATCGTATGAGCGGACCGACGGCGAGGAAGAACGAAAAGAGATTGCGAAACGACTCGGCGAGTGTATTCGCAAAAAAAGTGCGCTGAAAAGCGGAAAATAAGTAAGGAAAAAACAGAATACTGTTTGGTATAAACGGAGGATAAAAATGACTATATCCGAGCAACAGCTCAAAGAACTCTTGGCAAGTATCGTCGAAAAATACTCCAAGAAAGGCAACATCAACAACCACGAATTGTTGGACATTATCGAGAAAGTCGATATGACGCCCGATCAAATGGACGTCGTGTATAAGACGATGAACGAATCCGGCATTCAGGTCGTGGACGAGGAACAGCGTGATAGGGAATTGTTCGAACAGGCTCTTTCCGACATCGGCTTGGACGATCCCGTAAAAATGTATTTGAAAGACATCGGTCGAGTACCGCTGTTATCGGCGGACGAGGAAATCGATTTGGCGAAGCGTATGCAAGAAAACGACGAGGCGGCGAAAAAACGTCTTTCCGAGGCGAATTTGCGTTTGGTGGTTTCCATTGCAAAGCGTTACGTCGGGCGCGGTATGTTGTTTTTGGATTTGATTCAGGAAGGCAACCTTGGGTTGATGAAAGCCGTGGAAAAATTCGATTATCAAAAAGGTTTCAAATTTTCTACGTATGCGACGTGGTGGATTCGTCAATCGATCACCCGTGCTATTGCCGATCAGGCACGTACCATTCGTATCCCCGTTCACATGGTGGAAACTATCAATAAATTGACGAGGGTGCAACGTCTTTTGTTGCAGGAATTGGGCAGAGAGCCTACGCCTGCCGAAATTGCGGAAAAAATGGGCGTAACGGAGGAACGTGTCCGTGAAATTCAAAAAATCGCACAAGATCCCGTTTCGTTGGAAACGCCGATCGGCGAAGAAGAGGACAGCCACCTCGGCGACTTTATCGAGGACGAAAAGACGATGACGCCCAGCGAGTCCGTGGCGTTTACCATGC
>CAZEVL010000043.1:0-13837 GCA_964515795.1 uncultured Clostridia bacterium
CCGAAATTCTCGTGTCCTATTTCCGTTGCATGAAAGAGGGGGATTGTCGCAAGGGGGAAATTTATCGAGTATACGAGGAGCTGTTCGATCTCTTGACCGTTTTGCCCGAACGTCGCCCCGACGAAAGCGAATTGGTTCGCGCAAACAATTTAATCGAAGACTTTTTCGAGCGTTTGAAAGAATATGGCTCGGAAAGTACTCCGTTTGTAGGGTTGATAGGGCACAGCCATCTCGATACGGCATGGTTGTGGACGGTAGAAGAATGCCGTCATAAGGCGGTGCGTACGGCGTCGAATGCCGTTACGCTGCTCAAAGACTATCCCGACTATCGTTTTATTATGTCTTCGGCGGTGTATCTCGATTGGATTCGTCAAGATTATCCTATGTTGTTCGAGGAGATTAAGACGCTCGTCAAAGAAGGCAGATTCGAGCCGAACGGCGGCACTTGGGTGGAATGCGAATGCAACTTGACGGACGGTGAGTCGATTATTCGGCAATTCTTGCGAGGTAAACGCTTCTTGAAAGAATACTTGGACTATGAAGCGGACGTGTTTTGGTTGCCCGATACCTTTGGGTATAGTGCGGCGTTGCCGCAGATCTTGCAAGGTTGCCGCGTGCCGTATTTCCTTACGACGAAATTAAGTTGGAACGATACCAATAAATTCCCGTATGACTCGTTCAAATGGAGAGGAATCGACGGTAGCGAAGTGCTTGTACATTTTAATACGATTCAGAGCAAAGCCGATCCCGAATTTGTGACCGTTCGAAAAGACAATCGTATGAACAAACATCTCACGGAGAACGTGTTGGTAGCATACGGGTACGGCGACGGGGGCGGCGGACCTTCGAGGGAGATGGTAGAAACCGGCTTGGTGACGGAAGCAACTTATCCGTATGCCGAAGTGAAGCATACGACGGTTTCGGACTTTATGCAACGCTTGTCCTTGGAGCGTTTGCCGACGTACGACGGGGAATTGTATCTCGAATTGCACCGCGGTACGTTGACGACGAATCATGACATCAAGAGATTGAATCGAAAACTCGAAGCGGCATTAAAAGATGCGGAATTGCTGTCCGTAGGTTGGGAAAAACCTTCCTTAAAAGCGGAGACGGACGAATGTTATGACACGTTGATGCTCAATCAATTCCACGATATTTTGCCGGGAACGTGCATTCACGAAGTGCACGCAAAGGCGATTGAAGAAAATACGAAAATTTTAGAGCGTATAGACGGAATGTTTACCGGAGATCGCTATTTCAATACCCTTGGATTCGCTCGTTTGGAGAGCTTGCCGGAGGAAGACGGCGAACAAACGTATGAAGATTTGGACGGTAAGAAGGTCAACGTTTCCCTGTACGGGTTCGAGCCGTATTCGTTCGGGAAGAGGCTCGAAGGGAAGGGCGGATTCCGTGTGGAAGGCAACCGAATTTATACACCCTATTACGAAGCGTTGGTGGAAAACGGGAAAATTCTGTCCTTGAAGTTCGGCGGCAGAGAGATTGCGAAAGGCGGACTTAACGAGATTTGTCTGTATGAAGACGTGCCCTATCTTTGGGATAACTGGGATGTGGACGCGGACTATACGCAAAAGCCTTGCAAGGTGACGGTGGAAAGCAGCGAAATTCTGTCCTCGGGGAGTGTGGAGCTTCGTATCCGTACCGTATTTCGGCTTGCGGAGAAGAGCCGCTTGACGCAGGATATGATTTTCTACTCGTACAAACAGGAAATTGCATTCGAGAACAAGCTGGATTGGCGGGACGACCATAAATTCCTTCGCGCGGAGTTCGATACGACGCTTGCGGCATCGAGCTTTAAGAGCGAAATTCAGTTCGGCTATATCGAACGCCCGACGACGAGAAATACCTCGGAAGAACAGGCAAAATACGAAGTTTGTAACCATAAATGGTCGGATCTTTCCGAACCGCGTTTCGGGCTTGCTATTTTGAACGACGGTAAGTACGGCGTTAGTGCGCTCGGCGGCAGAATGGGCTTGTCCTTGTTGAAGAGCGGCAAACGTCCCGATGTTATCGGGGAATGCGGCGTGAAGTATTTTTCTTACGCATTATTGCCGCATACGGGAGGATTTACCGCGGAAAACGTTACTTTGCCGGCATATGCGTTTAACCGTAAACCGAGAAAAATTGCCAATGAAGTGCGCTTGCCTGTGAAGGGTATCGACGCCCCGAACGTGATTTTGGAAACGGTAAAATATGCGGAAAACGGGGACGGAATCGTGCTTCGATTGTACGAGTGCGAGCGTTCTTGGACCGATTGCGTCTTGCTGTTGAACGACGAGTACACCGTGTACGAAAGCGATATGTTGGAAGAGAATTTACGGCAAATCGGCAAGGGGTGCGAAGTTGCGCTTTCCTTCCGTCAGTTTGAAATCAAAACGCTGATTTTGAAAAAGAATTAAAGGAAATAAAAGTGACGAGTTCCGCATGTTGCGGAGCTCGTTTTTCGATGGGCGGATTTTCCTTTATAGGAAAGAAAATGAAAAAAAATTACTTTTTCGACCTAAAAAAATAAATTTTTTTTCAAAAATTATTCGGATAATATTGACACGTTATAGAAAATATGATATAATCAAAGAAAAAACGGAAGTGTGTAAAAAAACGAGGCGCGCCTCTATTCGTTTGCTACTGCAAACGAATAGATAAAATGTTTTATTGGAAAGAGAGAAGGCGCCGTGCCTCGAAACGTATGGAATTTTAGGAGAGTAGAAAATATGTTACAACGTGGATTGATCGTATCTTGTCAGGCGGGGGAAGGAGAGCCGTTGCACGGCTATAATATTATGCATTATATGGCAAAGGCGGCTGTTGCCGGCGGTGCTTGCGGGATTCGAGCTTTGTATTATGACGTGGATCTCATTAAGGGGGAAGTAGACGTACCGGTAATCGGACTTGTCAAAAAAGATTACGACGACAGCGAAATTTACATAACGCCGACCAAAGCGGAAATCGATTTGGTGCTTGCTACGAAGGCGGATTGTATTGCGATGGACGCAACGATGCGTAGCAGACCGAACGGAGAAACGTTGGAAGAATTGGTGGCTTACGCTCGTCAAAAAGCGCCGCATATCGAATTGATGGCGGACATTGCAACGGCGGAAGATGCAATCAATGCGGAAAAGCTCGGGTTTGATTATATTTCAACAACGTTACGCGGTTATACGGAGGAAACGAAAGGGGCTGTTTTGCCCGATATTTCCTTTGTGGCGGATATGTTGAAGGTCACGAAACGTACGAAAGTCGTTGCGGAAGGCGGCATTTATGAAATCGGCGAGCTGGAAAAAATTTCCGCGCTTAATCCCTATGCCGTCGTTATCGGGTCGGCGATCACTCGTCCGGCGCTTGTTACCGGTCGGTTCTGTAAAGTTTTGAAATTAAAATAAGTAAAAAGGAACGTTGTTCGGAAGAATATGAAAAAAATAGTTTATTTGCCTTTGGACGAACGTCCTTGCAATTACGCTTTTCCCGCGTTTTTGAGCGAAAATAATCCTGATTTTAGCTTGGTCGAACCGCCAAAAACGTTGCTCGGGGAAAAGAAAACGCCGGCGGAATTTTCCGGGTTGGAAGCTTTCTTGTCGCAACAATGCAAAGATGCCTACGCACTTGTGCTTTCTGTGGATATGCTCTTGTACGGCGGCATCGTTCCGTCTCGTTTGCATAAGGAGAGCAAGGAAACTTTGCGTTTGCGGCTCGCAACGTTGGAACGTCTCAAAGAAGAAAATCCTTCCTTGAAGATTTATGCGTTTGCTTTGATTATGCGTTGTCCGTCCTATTCGTCGAGCGATGAAGAACCCGATTACTATGAAACTTGCGGCAGAGAAATTTTCTTGCGCGGTCAAGCTTCGCATAAATACGAGCTCGGTTTGTTGTCCGAGAACGAGTACGAGGCAACGGTTCGGGAACTTGACGAAAAAATCGGCGACAATCTTAACGATTTCTTGCGTCGCCGCGAAGTTAATCTTTCCGCGTTGGAAAAGGCGATTTCGTATGTGGGGAACGTGATTGATAAATTTATCATTCCGCAAGACGATTCTTCGCCATACGGATATACGGCAATCGACCAGAAGAAGA
Organism: uncultured Clostridia bacterium; assembly: GCA_964515795.1. Classification (GTDB taxonomy): domain Bacteria; phylum Bacillota; class Clostridia; order Christensenellales; family Borkfalkiaceae; genus Scatosoma. The sequence continues at coordinate 4,087 of CAZEVL010000043.1, forward strand.
TAAAAACGTTGCTTGCGCAGACAGGCAAGAAAGCGGATATTTATCCCGGTGCAGACGAAGTCGGTATGACTTTGTTGGCGGCGGCGGTAAACGAAATGCAGGGTAAACGACCGAAAATTTGTCCCGTATATCCGCAAGAGGATTGTAAAAACGTCATTCCGCTGTATGAAGACAGGGAAGTATACAAGAGTATTACCGCGCAGATCGAAAACGCCGGTTGTATTTATACGCAAGACGAAAACGAAGCGGATATTTTATTATTCTGTAACCTGCCCGTAGGGAAGATGAAAAACGTTTCCGAAAAGGGCGGAGAGCAGTACGAGGCAAGAGATTTGGAAAGTTTCATCGCTAAGATGAAAGCGGCGGTGTATAACGGTAAACGCGTGGCGGCGGCGGATATAGCCTATTGCAACGGCGGCGACGAAGAGTGGGCAATTTTGCTCGAACGGGAAATCGGCTTGTTCCGTCTTGCCGGGTACGCAGGTTGGAACACTTCTTCCAATACGCTCGGTACAGTGATTTGTCAAAGCGTTTTGCATTATTATTACGGCGAAACGGAAACGCATAGAGCGTTCACGGCGGAGCGTGTTTACGAAGATCTCGGTTATTGCGGGTACGTCAGAAAATACGCTTGCGATTTTGTATTGCCGCAAATGCCCGGGTTGAACTATTTTCACGCCGACGGAAAAGACGGAGAAGTTTCGAAACGGGTACAAGCTCTCTTGGAAAAGTACGCGGAAGATAAATTTCCCCAAATTGCAAAATCGTTTACCGTAGCGCATTGCGAAATGCCGTGGGCGAGAATGTTTGAAGTCGGTTTAACGATCAGAAAAAAATAAACGACGAGGATTGATAGAATGCAGATCAAAAGAAAGAATTTCATCTTTGCGGCTCTCTGTGCGTTAGCGTGCGTTTTGTGCGTAACGTTCGGTTTGCTCGCATTGCCCGTAACGACGGCGTATGCCGCAACGGAAACGGGGAGTTTTTCCCAGACGGGGTTGACGATTTCCGTGAACGGCGTCAAGAAATGGACGAACGCGTATACCGATCCCGTTACCTATTCGGATACCGCCGATAACGGTGCGCTCGTTGCAGTAAAAGAAACGGTGGAAAACGGGAAACTCACCGGTACGGATACGATTATTTTTACGGCTTTGTATCCCTACACGACGACAGGACGTAAAGGCAATTATACAGAGTATACGGTGGAATACGTCGATAGCAGGTATGCGATCACGGCTGTAAATAGCGCAGGAAACGGTTCGACGTATATTCCTGTAGGCGGCTACGTAATTTCCGTTGCGAATTCCGCAGGCATTACGCTCAAAGTTGGAGATACCGTCAGCGTCGACAACTTGTCCGTTGTCACCAAAGCCGTGGAATCGGACAAGGGTGCGCGCGTTGCCATCGATCAGCTCAACGGTACGCGTACTGGTTATCAAATCGTGTATTACGATTATGATTTCGGCGAAAAAACGGGTACGAACATATACGGCACGGAGCTTTCGGCGGTGTTTGACGAGTCGACGGGCTATTTTAAGATTACGAGCTTCCGTGGCTTCGGCGCAGGCGACGACGCGGGAAGCGTGATTCCCGACAACGGATTCGTGCTTTCGGCGCATGGCGAAAAATATCGTGCGCAACTTGTGGAAGGTCAGCGTTTCTCGTCGGGCGATCGGTTGATGCTCAAAGGGTTCGACTATATTCGTTTCGGCGGCGAAGCCGTTACGTATTCCTACAATTACGAGTATAAGGACGAAAACGATCCTTCCGACGAGTTGTATTCCAACGCAGGCAGATGGGAAACGGAAAACTCCCCGTTTGCGGCGTATAGAGGCGAAAACCAAATGATTGTCTATCGTTACGGTTGGTCGTATAAAGGTTCGACAGGAACGGGTACAAACGTATACGGTTACGAAGTGGCGGTAGACGCGAACGGCAACGTCGTGGAAAGGGGAGTAAACGTTTCGACGATTCCCGAAGGCGGCTACGTTATTTCCGGACACGGTTCTTCAAGAGATTTCATTCGTTCTTCTATCCCGCTTGGGGCGTGCGTTACGCTCGATACGACGAAACGGGAAATGTCCGTCACGACGAGCTTGAACAGCTTTTACGTGAATACGAAATCGACGGTGAACGAAATCGTCGCGGCGGCGGAATCGCAAATCAAAGGGCTTTATGATGTGGACAGCGAAACGCTGAACGTAAAGATCGAAGAAGCGAGAATGCTTTTGAAAGAGCTGGAAACCACGAAGATTGAAATCGAAGAAAAGACCGCGAAAGTCGAAGCGGGTACGCTCGACTGGTCGGATTATGACAAGACGGTTGCTTTGATGCGTTATAATGCCGAGAAATTGAACGTGGAAAGCCTTGCTTACGAGATTTTGGCATTGAGCAGCGAAAGCCGTCCCGTAACGGCACGTGCCGTATGGCACAGACCGACGGAAAAGACGCTTGCCGATTTGGAAAAGACGTTGGAGACTTACGAATACGTCGGGATTAACCTGATTTTCGTAGAAACTTTCTACAACGGGTATTCGATGTTCAAATCGGAGTACGTGGACTACCATAAAGACTTCGCGAATTGCAACTACGGGGAATATACGGACTACTTGACGGCGTTCGTGGCGTTGGCAAAAGAACGCGGCATCGAAGTACACGCTTGGGTAGAAGACTTCTACGTAGGGCTTAGCGATCAAATCACCGTTTTGAAGGATCATCCCGATTGGATTATGTACAATCTTGACGGAACGTATTATCAAAAGAATGAGGGCGGCGAATATATTTTCATCGACCCGACCAATTCGGAAGTACAAGATTTTTTAATTGATTATTACACGGAAATCATCGACAAATTCCCCGATATCGCAGGGTTGAATCTCGACTATATTCGTTATCCCGTTTCCAACAAATCGGAAGATACGGGTTTCACGATCAATGCCATGAAAGGCTTTGCGAAGACGCTCGGCAGAGAAAGCGAATTGACGAAGACGACGGTTACCGACATGATTAAGCAGTTCAAAAACAACTTCTTATCCAGTACGGCAACCTATAAGAAATGGTGCGAATACCGCGTGCAAGCAGTGACCGATTTCGTGGAAAGAGTGTATACGGAAATTAAACTCGAAAAACAAATCTTGCTTTCGACCGCCGTATTCAGTTCGATTAGCTCGACGACGGAACAGAAAAAACAAGATTGGCAGACGTGGTTCAAGAACGGTTGGATCGACATTGCCACTCCGATGGCGTATTTCGACGCGGATACCGAAGTTTTGAGCGGTGTGCAACAGATGATCGTTGCGGCAGGTACGCAGTGTTATTATTACACGGGGCTTGCATCGTCCTATCGCGGTTTGGCGGCATATGAAAATTGTTACCAAATCGAAGCTTCTTACCTTGGCGGCGCAGATGGTTACGTTATATTCTGTTCCACGCAGATTCTCGGACACGACGACGTGCAGGAGTTGTTGCGCGCAGGCGTGAATTCCAAAACGGCGGTTCTGCCCCACGACACGGCATATAACGTCATCAAGGCGTATTTCGATGCCGTTCTCGACAGAGCGGAGAGAATTTATATGCCGGCGAACGGTATGACACAGGCACAATACGACTCGCTTGCGAAGTTGTTCGGCGACATTCTTGCCATGGATACGGAAACTTCGTCCGATCTCGACGCAATTTATAACGAAGTTATCAAATTGACGAAGTCGGCAACGATTGCAAAATACGCAAAGACCAATTCCGCACTTCGTATTTCGGCGGCAATGAAGGAACTTTGCGGCGTGCTCGACACCAAGATTCAACGCCTTGCGTTGACCGAAAAAACGTCGAATACCCCCAATACGGGAGATAGTTCGAACTCTTCTTCGAGCGGCAACGCAAATAACGGAGTTTCGAACGGCGGCTCCGAAGAAAAAAGCGGTTGCAAGAGTACAATCGTATACGACGCAACGCTTTGTACGGCGGCAATCGGCGCAGCTTGTCTGCTTTTCAAGAAACGCAGAAACCAAACGAAATAAAAATACGGGAAGTATTTTATTTAATAAAATTTTATTTCAATTTTTCAGGAGGATAAAAAGATGAAAAAGAAAGTATCGGCATTTTTGGCATTCCTTATGACGACGGTCATGGTTTGCGGCGCGGCGTGTAATACGGGAACTACGACTTCGAGCAGCTCCGACGGCAAGGAATCGTCTGTAAGCAGCAACGTGGGCGGTAACGAATCTACCGGCGATAAAGAATCGAGCAACGGTGGCGAAAATACGGAATTTTCCGCGCCTAACATCACGATTGCGAATCCCGCGATGGAATTGTATCCGAGCGACGCATTGGATTACGAAGATAATTGGGATTTTGACGTAACCGTTTCGGACGAATACGGCGAAGTTGACATCGATATCGACTGGGGCGGTTTCGACCAGAGCGAACCCGTAGCCGGTGTATACACGATTACCTATACGGCAACGAACGAAAAGGGCGTTTCCGCTTCCGCAACGAGAACGATTACCATTAAAGAAGCCCTCGCGCAGATTGTTTTGAAAGTTCAAAAACACCAAAACAGCAACGGACCCGTAACGACGACGCTTGCTTTCGAAGGTCAATATTATTACGAACTTACCGAAGCTCCTACCGAAGCTTATGCGGCAAAGAGCTGCGTCATCAAGAACGCAAGCGGTAGCGCGATGACGGTCAGCGTAAATGGTAAATACGGCTGTGCGGCAATTATCGACGCAAACGGTCTTGTCGTAGAAGGGCGTGACGGCGCGAACCAGAAGCTCGTAAACGAAGCACACCCTTTGAGAGCTTCCGGCGCATCGCTCGACGGTACGAAGTTCGCCGAAAACATGGAAATCCCTGCGGGTGGTTACGCAATCGTGGTACAGGCGTACTATGCAGGCGACAATGCGAACAACGACGGCAGAAACTTCTTGAACTATAACGCAATTTATCAGTATCATACCCCCGTTGAATTGTATTCGACGGATACGGAAGTCGGTACGCTTACTTCTTATGTCGATCAAGGTCCCGTCGTAAAGGCGGTTGCGGCGGTATCCGTATACGTCGGTACGAGCGAATCGGACGCGAAAGCGGCTGCAATCGCGGGCGTGGAATATTCCGACGATAACGGTACGTTCGATGTGGCTGACGACGTTTCCACCGGTTTGACGATTAGCGTTATCGATACGGACGGTTACGACGGTAGCAAAACGGGTTCCTACACCTTCACCTTGAAAGTGGAAGACGGCAAAGGCAACGCTACGGAATTTACGCGCGTTGTAAACGTAAATCAGGATTTGTTTACGATTAGCTATACGTACAGCAACGGTACGAGCAAATCTATGTCTGTTGACGAAAAGACGGAAATTTGTATTGTAGACGGCAAGACGGCTTGTCCTTCGACCTTCGGCTCCTATGAGTTCATCGTATTCACGTCCGACTATACCGGAACTTTGAACTTCGATATCAGCTACGGCGCGGCAATCATTTTGGATAGCAATGGTAAGGTAAAGAGTATTTATGACGCTGCAAACGGGGCGATTTACACGTCTACGACGTTTACGGAAAGAACGCTCGGTTTGAGCACGGCAGATTTCGATAAGATTGCATTTAATGCATGGTCGGAAGACCTTAGCGACGGCGAATATTTGATTTTTGCAAACCAGAACGCAACGAATAGCCACGCCGCAAGAGCTTTCTTGTTGAACGCTCGTTGGTCGGTTTATAATGGTGCAACGAACGATACGTATGTGGAAATCGGTATGCAGTTCACTTTGGAGGGCAAGAATAGCGGTAAGTTAGTCGGCTAACGAACGGAACGATTGCTCCAAACAATAAAACGGAATAGATAAAGTCGCGGCGGTTTGGGGTTTTACGCCAAACCGCCAAAGCGACGTTTTGAGGCTAAGAATGAAAAGTTACGAAGAATTGAAGATGAGCATTCATTTGTTATCGGAAACGGACGTAATCACGATGAGCGTTACGGACGGAACAGCCACGGACGAAGAAGGGACGCAAAACGATCCTTTTGTGTTTTGAGCGGAGGATACTGATATGAAAAAAAGAATGAAAATAGTCGCGTTGGCGGCAGTGGGGACTTTGTGCGCCGCGATTGGCGTTACGCAAATGCAGACCACGGCGAGTGCAGAGGGTAGCGTTTTGCAATCCTATCAAGAGTACGTAACAATGGCGAAAGGTGCGTCTGTGCGCTATATCGGCGATTTAGACGCCGAAACGGAAACTACCGTTTCCGACGATAACGGTTTGCGTTTTGAAATGCAAATCACCCCCGAGGCGTATCGAGCGTTACAAGGCGCGTATGAAGCGGTAACCTTCGGCATTTTAATCGCACCGGCTTCCTATGAAGACGACGTGTGCGAATTGACGGTGGAATCCGTATTCGGGGACGAAACTACGAAAAAATACGATTGGGCGATTTGGAATGCGGAAAACGGGAACTACGAATACGAACAGAGCGAGTATACCCGTATTATCAACGTTTCCACGACGGTCGATTTCAATACTTCCGATTTGAAAGCAACGTATGAAGACGGCGAAATTGCGTATTATCGCTATTACGGTTCTGTTACGGGTATTCGGCAGGGCAATCTTTCCCGTGAATTTGTCGGCGTCGGATATGTGACGGCAGGGGAAGAAACCGTGCTTGCAAAGCGCAACGAAAACGAGCGTTCGATGACGTATGTGGCGCAGAAAGCACTCGAAGACGAAAAATCCGATTTGTCGGATTCGGCAAAGACGTGGATTGAAAAAAATTACGTGCAGTCGGTTGAACGGGAAGAAACTACCTACACCGTGCAATATCGTATCGGGACGAACGTAAAAGAAGGCAAGGCAGTCATCGCCACGCAGGAAGTCGGCGGCGTACGCATCGGCGAAGCGTTGGAAAATACGGTTTTTGAATTGGAAGGGTATACAAATTTTGCGCTTTCCGAATCGGAGAGCGATTCGATTGCGTATGCAAACGGTAAGAGCGTGCTCGTGGTCGATTGCGAATACGCGGATAGCGTTAAGGTGGAATTGCAAGGAAACGACGCGCAGGCTTATGCGTATGCAAAGGACGTTATTTTCTATTTGACGGAAGACGCGTCTACCGATTACGACGGCATCAGCGGTATTTTCTATAACGCAACGGATGCCGAAATGACGATTTCCGTCGGTTCGGGTTACGGCGCGGCGGCAATCGTGGATAAAAACGGGCTCGTCGTAGAAGGACGCGACGGTGCGAACGGTAAATTGGTCAATGCGGAAAATCCCGTGCGCTCGACGAGTACGGCAAAACTCGATGCTACAAAATTTGCAGAGAATATGACCATTCCGGCAGGCGGCTTTGCCATCGTGGTGCAACAAAGTTCCTCCTACCTTACTTACGTGAACGAAACCAACGATGCTATTCGTGATTTTATGTATAAAAATATTATCGGACGTTACGGAAATTGCGTTCAAATTTCCGTTATCGGCACGAATAAAACGTTTACGGAATATAAAAATGCCGCTCCGACGATTACGGAAGCGTCTTCGCTTCGCATAACCGTTAAATACAACGGAACAATCGGTAATGCTCGATTGCTCGACGGCATTACGGCTACGGACGACAACGGCACGTTTACGACGGCAGACGATACCGACGAAAAGATTACGCTTGCCGTGGTTAGCTCCGACGTCGATTTGAAGGCGGCAGGTAAGTACGAAGCGGTGATTTCCGCAACGGACGCCGACGGCGCGACGGCTACTTTTACCCGTTCTATCGAAGTGATCGACGAAGTAACGCTTACGGTCGGGGAAAGTTCCTTCTCGACGACGAGCGGCAAGATTGCGGTCGATACGCAAGCACAATCGAGTGCACAATTCTTTGCCGTGCAATTCCGCCTGTATACGCCCGCATATAATAAAGATGCGACGAGTTTACATTGCTCCAACGGCTACGGTGCGGCATTGATTATCGACAAGAAAGGTAACGTTGTAAAGGCTTATGATGCCGGTGGCGCATATTACACGGACAATCAAGGCACGTCGGCTGGCAGCGTTTCTATGGGCAATATGGACGCCGTTTATACCGATTGGTATAACAATTATAGAAGTGACGGGGCATATTTGTTGATTGCTCCCAACGATGGCGTAAACGCTTCCGACGGGGCTCGTCAATTTTTGCGGGATTTGGTTTCGACGACTTGCGGACAGACAGTTGTTCTTTCCTATTACGATTTCTAAGGAACAGTGGTATATTAAAGAGGTGAAATTATGAAAATCAAAAAGAGTTGGTGGCTCGGCGCTGTCGCGCTCTTGTTGCTGACGCCTACTATGAATTATCGGGTTGCATTGGCTGCTTCGATTACCGATTTCGGTACGCCTGTCGCAACGGCAACCAAGGAATACGGTATTTACCATAAATACGTATATACCGAAAACGGGAACGCGCAGACAATCCATTATATGGAATACAAGCCGACGGAAGACAGCGATTACGAGTTTGTTATTCACGACGTGCGCAAGAGCGACGGCAGCGTTACGCTTTCCACCGTTTCGACGATTGCTGCCGATTACGAAGCAAAAACGGGAAGACAGGTATTGTATGCGACGAACGGAGATTTTTTCGATTCCACGGGCTATTCGATTGACAGTCTTGTAAAGGACGGAGAAGTCATCAAGACGGGCGTATACACCAACAAAAACGCATTCGGGTTCGACAACAACGGAAACGTTGCGGTCGGCAGAGTGACGGAGACAAAAGATCAGTTGGAATTCAGCTACGGCGGAGAAATTTATCGTCTGGATTTAGCCGGTTTGAACGTTGTACCGGGCGAGAACGAAATTTCGTTGTATACCTCGGCGCAGGGGATTACGATTGAGGATTGCGTGAAGTACAAGGCAACGATGCAAGGGGATTCTACGCTGACGACTTCTCGTCCGTTGGAACTTTCCGTTGCGGCAACGGTAAAGGCGGACAAAGCGTTGACGCTTTCTTCCGGACAAGTTGCATTTGTAGCGCAATCGGGCAGTCAGGCACAGGAATTGTTGGGCAAAGCACTCGCTTACGGCGCGGAAGTGCGCGTTATCAGTGCGCCCGACGGGGATTTTTCGGGCATGAGCTACGTTGTCGGCGGTTGGGATATCCTTGTTAAAGACGGTAAGATTGTAGAATCTACCCATTCCACGCCGAACGATCCGAATCTTGGCGGCGTAGACGCTCCCAGAACGATGTTCGGTATGAAAGCGGACGGAACGATGTTCTTGGCGGTTATCGACGGCAGACAGAGTCACAGCGTCGGTTGTACGGTTGCGGAAGAAGGACAGCTCGCTTATGCGTTCGGTGCGGCGTATGCTTTGGAACTTGACGGCGGCGGATCTTCGGTGTTCTTGCGGTCGGAAGACGGGCAGAATTTGATTTGCTGCAACAAGCCTTCGGACGGCAGCGAAAGAAAGGTGTCCAATGCGGTTATGCTTGTGGAAAAAGACAAAACGAAATCGGCATATCGCACGCTTGCCGATTATGTTTCGGACAAAACCGAAGATTCTTCGAGCAACGGTTCGGCAAATAGTTCGAGCAACGGTTCGGATAGTTCGAGCAACGTTGCGGATAGCTCGGTATCGGGCGATGTAACGACGAGTGTTTCCGACGGAAGCAGCTGTTCTTCCGCATTGACGGAAACGGGAGCTTTGGCAAGTGCGGCAATGTTTGCAGCGATTGCTTTGATAAATAAACGCAGAGGTGAAAAATAATGAAAACGATTAAGAA
>CAZEVL010000044.1:0-13822 GCA_964515795.1 uncultured Clostridia bacterium
CGGCGCCCCGACCAAATCGGCGTCCTCTATCCCGGTCAGTTTAACGATTTCCTGCGAAAGTCGTTCCTTACATTCGATAAACGAAGAGAACTTTTCCGTTATCTCCCCGTCGACGAGTTTCACCGCCCCGATTTCGATAATCTTATCCATCCTGCCCATGGCGGGATTGTTGTTTAACCCCGTCGTTTCCAAATCGAACACGACGAACGTGCCTTTTTTCAAATCCTCGGGCTTACTTAAATTATCGAAAAATCCGGCTTGCGAATAATCCGCATATCGTTCCGGAAAAACGGTATGGTACGCCTTGGGAACGGGTTTCCCCTTCCTTGCCACGGGTTCGAAACCTTCGGGCGGCGCACCATAATTGATTTTCGAAGTTTTGAATGACGTCGCGCCTTTGTATTCCTCGTTGCAACCGAGCAACACAATCTTATCCCCGACTTTGATTTCGCGCACTTTTTCCACCGTCGCTTTTTTCGGAAAATACGTCGTACGAATCGACGCCGTACCGTCCGTCAGGGAAATGGAAAAACGAGTCTTTTCCACATCCTCGTCGGTCTTTTCGTTATGCTTTGTGTATTTAATTTCTTCAATGTACGTAACCGTACCGCAAACGGCGTAATTTCCTTCCGCGTTTTGACTGTCCGCCATATAAACAGCCGTCTTCAACGGCTCTTCCACGCCGTCGATCTTGTTATATTCGCAAACGGGGAACCGCCGAATTTCCGTCGGCACGAATTCCTCTTCCTCCGTTTCGGGGAGTTCTTCCAAAACGCTCTCGTCGCGCTGTTTTTCCACAATACGCACGTTGCCGTAAAACGTACCGCAAAAAATGCTTTTCAAATACGCGCTCACCTCGTCCAATATTTTGCCCGATTCGAACAAACCCTGCTCGCCCGAGGCGATATCCACAAGAAAATGTGCGCCGCTTTGCAACATTTCCACCTCGATATGCTCTTCTTCCAAAAACGCCGCAGCGGCGGGAAATACCTTTTTTATATACTCGAAAATCCGTTCCTTGACGATTTTTCGATCGGGAACGCGTTTGACCAGTTTCACCTGTGCGGAAAAACCTTCCGGCAGATACTTTGCGGAAATTTCCCTCGCGACAAGCTCTTCCTGCGCCGTGTACGTCCGATCCGTCACCAAAAAGAACTCTGCGGTTTCGTTTCGTTTATATATGGTAATCCCGCACAAGATCGCGTTTTTCAACCCGTCCGACGCGCGTATCTCTTCTAAATATCGTTCTACTTTATTCTCCATCGAGCAATATCCTTATTTCTTTCAAAAATTCCGTTTCGGCGTCCTCCGCCGCAACTTTTTTATACGGTTCACCCTTTTTGAACAGCAGACACGAACCGTTTCCTCCGGCTATCCCCAAATCCGCGTCTTTCGCTTCTCCGGGACCGTTTACGACGCACCCCATCACGGCAATCTTCGCCTTTTTCCTATACGGGCGGACGAATTCCGTTACCTTATTCGCAAGCGACATACTCTCCCACGAGCAACGTCCGCAAGTCGGACAAGCCACCACCTCCACGAACGCCTCGTCCAACGCGCAAGCGCGCAAAATCTGTTTTGCGGCGGAAATTTCGCGTACGGGATCGTCCGTGAGCGACACGCGAATCGTATCGCCGATTCCCTCCAAAAGCAAACTGCCGATGCCGACCGCGCTTTTCACGATTCCCGATTCCGTCGTGCCTGCCTCCGTCACCCCCAAATGCAGAGGATACGAAGTCTTTTGCGCAAGCAATTCATAGGCGCGCACCGTAAGCGGCACGTCCGAAGCCTTGACGGAAATCACGATATTCTCGACGCCGAATTTTTCCAAAATCGATACGTTAAAAAGCGCGCTTTCCACCAACGCTTCCGCACTCCTGCCGTATTTTTCGAGAAAGTTCTTTTCTATACTGCCCGTATTCGAACCTACTCGAACAGGAATTTTATAGGCTTTTATACAATCCGCCACGTATCGAATTTCTTTTTCCCCGCCGATGTTTCCGGGATTGATACGGACTTTGTCCGCGCCGTTTTCTATCGCCGACACGGCAAGCTTCGGCGAAAAATGAATATCCGCGACGAGCGGCAGCCGAATTTGCGATTTCACCGTCTTTACGGCAAGTGCGTCCTCTTCGTCGGCTATCGCCACGCGGACGATTTCGCAACCGGCTTTTTCCAGCGCGTCGATCTGCACGACCGTACGAGCCGTATCGGCGGTTTTCGTCGTCGTCATCGATTGAATTTTCACCGAACTGCCGCCGCCGACCGCAACGCCGCCGACAAGCACCTTTCGAGTATCTGTACGCAAATTCATTTTTTGTCTCCGTTTTTATCCGCTTTCATCATTTGTTTCAACTCCGTCATAAACGAGGAAATATCCTTAAACGAGCGATATACGGACGCATAGCGAACGTAAGCGACCTCGTCCGTTTTTTTCAAACGCTCCATCACCATTTCCCCGATTGCTTTGGAAGTAATTTCGCTTTCCATGCTGTTGTACACCTGTCGGGAAATATCCGACACGATCTCATCGATCACCGACATCGGTACGGGGCGTTTTTCGCAGGACTTGATAATCCCGTTGCGAATTTTTTCCTCGTTGAACGACTGCCGCATTCCGTTGTTCTTCACCACCAAAACGGGGGTGACCTCTATTGTTTCGTAAGTCGTAAAACGTCTGCCGCAACCGATGCACTCCCTGCGTCTGCGAATAGACTTGTCGTCGTCCGACGCACGGGAATCCACTACTTTGCTGTCCGTACAATTACAATATAAGCACTTCATACTTCTCCTCATTCCTCTCGCACACGGTATGCTCGTTTTTTGCTCAACGCATACACGATAGGCTTATTTGTCGAAAATCACGAAATCGTTCATAACGTAGCCGTTTTCGTCCCACATCATCGAACAATACTTCTCGTTCTCGTCCACTATACTCGGCGACCAAAGTTGCAACGTATCCGTTTCCTTCTCGCCGTCGCGTTGCAACAAATACGCATGGCGCGACGTACCGACGATCGGCGCGTTGCTCAGCCTCTGATAGCGCAAGTAATAGGTGTATTCGCCGAAACGTACGCCGTCCTGCGCATATTCCGCATTGCGTGCTACGTGCAACGCTTCCCGATAGTTCTCCCGTTTCAAAGTCTTATAAGACGAAGAATATCCGAGCTCTATTTGCCGATATTCGTCATGATAACCGCCGCCGTCGCAACCGCTTGCCGACGAGCACCAATCGACGCGTGCGTACATCGTCGATTTATCGCCCTCTACAATCGCCTCTATGTCGTACTTCTTTCCGGACTCGAAAGAGCAAACCTCTTGCAAAGAAGGGAACTGCAAACTCGATACCTCCGCAGGCACGCAAGCAAACCGGTACAGCGCCGCGTCTTTATGTGCCGTGTACGTATCCGTTTCGCCCTCTTTCGTCGTATATTCGTACGTTTCGTAATCGTATACGTACAAATATTTATTTTTCGGCGTCGCTATCCATTCCGCATACTTCTCCCCGTCGAGCAACGTTCGAGTTTCCCGTAAACGCATATCGAAAAATTCAAGGCTCACCAGCGGATCTTCGCGTTCCTCCGCCGTTTTTTTACGTCGAGTTTCGATGAGATAACCGTACGTGCCGCCCTCGCCGACAAACTCCGCCGTCTTGGTATAACCGCTCTCCGTGCTCATATTGCAAACCTGCACGGGATCTTCTCCCCATGCCGCGGCATATAAAATCGTCCCTTCCGAGGTATCTTCGTAGTTATAGTAATATCCGCAGTCCTCGTACATAAAATCGCCGTATTTGCCTTCGTCCGTCGTTACGATCTCCCCGTTTTCGTCGATGACGAAACGTTCTAACCGCGTTTCGTATTTCTCCGGAATCACGGGATTGTAAAATCCTTCCCCCCATTCGTAAGTACGCTGTCCCGTCAAAACGATCCGATTCTTTTCCAATAAGAAATCCGCGTAAAACATGGTGTACACTTCGTACAACCCTTCTTCTTCCGCCACCGCCGTTCGTTTCGTAGAAAACAGCGTCTTTTGACGTTGTTGCGACACGTCGTAGGAAACCAGACAAGAATCGTTACGTCCCGACAACGCGAGCGTCATGTAAATAACGTCGTCGCACACGATGTAACTTTCGCAATTCGCCACGGAATACGAGGCGCCGTCCAATTCGACGGTCGATACGATATACTCGGGGGATTCACCCGTCGTTTTACTCTTCACGTTTCCGCGATAAATATAGTTCCCGTCCCATTCTCCGAATTCCTCGGGAACGAGTTCCTCGAACGCAACGTCGGTTGCGCCGGAAGCCTGCTTACAAGCCGCCATGTTCATCGCCGCCGCAGACGTCGTCAACGCGGCGAGCATTATGCACACAAGTTTTTTCTTCGTCATATTTTTCCTCCGCTTATTTATTTCAACGCATACACGGTATAACCGTTTAGCGTTTTTTACCTTTCCTTTCCCGAATGTTTTTCACTTCGTTTTCATACCCTCTGTCGCTCGGGGAATAATAAACTTTCTCTTTGAGCGAATCGGGCAAATACTGCTGTTCCACATAACCGCCGTAATCGTGCGGATACTTATACAAGGCTTTATTCGCCTTATCCGCCGCGCTGCCGTAACTGTTGTCTTTCAAATACGGCGGAATATTATCGTCGCGGACTTCCCGTGCGTCCGCCTGCGCCGCAAACATTGCCGTCGCCACGGAATTGCTTTTTTCCGCCTCGCAAACGTATACGATCGCCTCGGACAGAGGCAACATCGCTTCGGGATATCCGATTTTTTCGAGCGCGTACATCGCCGACGTTGCCATTTGCAACGCATGCGGATCCGCCATCCCCACGTCCTCCGCCGAATGCACGACAAGTCGCCTCGCCACGAGCATGGGATCTCCTCCGCCCTCGACGATGCGCATAGCATAATACAAAGCCGCGTTTGCGTCGCTTCCGCGCAAGGATTTGCAAAATGCAGAAAGGAAGTCGTAATAGGAATCCGTATTGTAAGACAACGCTTTGCGTTGTATGGACTGTTCCGCGTCGGCAAGCGTAATATGAACCTTTCCGTCCTCGTCGGGCGCACTCGTCAACGCGGCGAGTTCCAACGCATTATACGCCGTGCGCAAATCTCCGCCCGCAACGCGTGCAATATGCCGCAAAGCAGCTTCTTCCGCGACGATTTTTTGTTTTCCCAATCCCTTGTGACGATTTGAAATCGCCTTTTGCAACGCACCGAAAATATCTTCTTCGGTCAAGTGTTTGAACTCGAATACCCGACAACGCGATACGATAGCCGGCGTCATCGCCGCATACGGGTTCTCCGTCGTCGAACCGATAAAAATAATCGTGCCTTGTTCGATAGCGGGAAGCAACGAATCGCTCTGCGTTTTATTGAAACGGTGGCACTCGTCCAAAAGCAGATAGGTACGTTTTCCGTACAGTTTCAAATTTTCCCGTGCCGTATCCACCGCTTTTTTAACGTCCGCCACGCCTGCGTTTACCGCATTGAGTTTAACGAACTCTCCGTCCGTACGGAGCGCGATGATATTGGCAAGCGTCGTCTTACCGCAACCGGGAGGTCCCCAAAAGATACAACTCCCGAGCCTATCGGTCGCAATGGCGCGACGTAAAAGAGAACCTTCCGCCACGATATGCTCCTGACCGATAAATTCGTCCAGAGAGTTGGCGCGCATGCGTTCCGCAAGCGGTTTCGCCGTTTCTTCGTTTCTGTTAAAATCAAATAAATCCATATCCGATATTCCCAAATCTCGTTTCGGAACGTTCCGTTCCGCCTGTATTCCGTCGCCGCCTTTTTAATCTCTGCAATACGCGCCGAGCAGTTTGCACTCCAATGTGTTTTTTTGAATCTCGTCCAGCATTTCCTGTGTTTTCGTCGCCGCGACGTCGCATTCCGCCTCGATGAAAAAGCGATACTCTCCCGGACGATTTTTCACGGGACGACTCTCGATTTTCGTCATATTAACGGAATGTTCCGCAATCAAACGCAACAACGCCGCCAAGCTCCCCGGTCTATGTAAACACGCCGCCGAGAAAAAGATATATTCACTGTGTGCAGGCAAATTATCCTTGCCTTTTTTTACGAGCAAAAAATGCGTATAATTATTCGGTTCGTCCGAAATGCATTCCTCGCTAATTACGAATCCCGCGCGCAAATTTTCCGTATGCGCGCCGACGATCGCCGCGCTCTTGCCCGATTCGTCCTCGAACGCCCTTGCCAAGCCGAACCCCGTGGATTCCGCCTCGCGCAAAGACGCAAACGGAAGATTTTTCGTCAAATACCGTGCGCATTGATCAAGCGCTTGCTTATGCGAATATACCCTGCCGATTTCCGACAATTTCGTTCCCTCTTTATACACCAAACGATGATCCACGCGCAAAACGCGTTCTTTCACGGCATAGAAGTCCTTATATTCCCGCAACAAATCGAGATTTTGCGAAACACCGCCCTGAATGCTGTTTTCTATGGGAATCGCCGCGGCGTCCGCTCTGCCGTTTTTCACAGCCTCCAACACTTCGGGAAAATTACGGAAGGGAACGCACTCGTCCCAGTCCCCCACGATAAATTCTCCCGTGGATTCCGCTTTCAAAAACTCCTTTGCCGCAAGATGCGAATAACTCCCTTCCGGTCCCAAAAAAGCTATCTTCATACTTTTATACCTGTTCCGCGATATTACAAAGCAACCATTCGGTATCCTCCCATCCCAAACAGGGATCGGTAATGGATTTACCGAATACCTCGTCGTGCTTTTGATTGCCTTCCACAAGGAAGCTCTCGATCATAAAGCCTTTGATAATTTTTCGGAACGACGCATCGAACCGACGGTTTTGCATAACTTCTTCCGCGATACGAATCTGTTGTTTGAATTGCTTCCCGGAATTGGAATGGTTGCAATCGATAATAATGGCAGGATTTTCCAATTTACTGCCGCGATACATTTCTTCGAGCTGCATAACCGTTTCGTAATGAAAGTTCGGAACGTCCGCACCGCTGCCGTCCACCCCGCCGCGCAAAATCGCGTGCGCGTACGGGTTCCCGCCCGAACTCACCTGATAATTACGATACTTGAACACCTGCGGACTCTGCGCCGCGAAAATCGAATTCACGAGCGTGATGATATTGCCGCTCATCGGATTTTTCAAACCTACCGGAGCGTCGATACCGCTCGCCACCTGACGATGCAGCTGATCTTCCACGCTGCGTGCGCCGACGGCGTGATAGGACAACAAATCCTCCACGTACGGCGTGTTCTCGGGATAGAGCATTTCGTCCGCCGCCGTCAAACCCGATTCGTTGATTGCCGCAAGGTGCAAGGCACGGATACTGCGGATACCTCTTGCGATGTCCGCCGCTCCCTCGGGATCGGGTTGCAAGAACATTCCCTTATACCCGACCCCTTTCGTACGGGGTTTGTTGGTATAGATTCTGGGTACGATGACCAGCTTGTCCTTTACTTTTTCGTTCAATTTTCCCAAACGCGAAATGTATTCGAGCGTAGGCGCAGGCTCGTGAGCGGAACAAGGTCCCACGACGACGAGCAATTTATCGCTTCTGCCGGCGATTACGTCGCGAATCTCCGCGTCGCGACGTTCTTTGATTTTCTGCATTTCCTTTGTCATCGGGGATTCCGCTATAAATTCTTCGGGCTCCGGAATAAAATACTGTTTTTCCAACATTTTTCTTTCTCTCCTCTTTCGTTTTTTACTTTTCGTCGCAATGCGCCGCCACGCGTTTTCGACTCGCCGCCAAAATATATTCTTTCACTTCCGCCGTGACGTATTCGTCGATCGGCGTACCGAAACGCAAACTGTTTCGAACAACGGACGAACTGACGTGCAAAAGCTCCTGTCTGCAAGGAAGATACACCGTCACGAGCGCGCCATCGAGTTTCCTGCTCGCATAAAAGTTTGCGTTTTCGTAATCCAAATCGATACCGTTACGAATGCCTCGTACGTAAAATTCGGTATTCTCCCGTTTCAAGAGTTCCGCAACCGTGCCCTCGAACGCAACGATTTTCAACCGCTTCTCCGCCCCGAACGTCAAACGCAACATCTCTTCGCGCTGTTTCACGCTAAACACGGGTTGCTTTAAGGGATTTATCAAAATAGCCACGACGACTTCGTCGAACAGTTTCAAACAGTCTTCCACCGTCGCCTTATGCCCGAGCGTCGGCGGATCGAACGAACCCGCAAAAACGCATTTCCTCGGAGTACGTTCCATATCATTCCCCCTTTCGGAAAAATGTCAAATAGGTTTTTCCGTACTTCCTTTCGTCATATTTTTCCAAACCTTCCACCTCGCCCTCGAACGGTCTGTCACGCTCGTATACGGCTACGCCGTTTTCGGTCAACAAACCCTTTTGCGAAATTTTCTTCAAAGCCGTCACACCGTAATCGAATCGATAGGGAGGATCGATAAAGATAAAATCGAACCCTTCCCGAAACGAATCCAAACATACGGAAAAATCATAATTACAGAGTTTTGCCTCCGTGCCGTTCGCCGTAATTTTCAACGTAGCGAGATTCTTTTTCAAAATCGCCAAACTGTCTTTGGAACAGTCGTTGAACACCACCTCTCGCGCGCCGCGAGAAAGACTTTCCAAACCGATTGCGCCGCTCCCGGAAAACAAATCCAAGACGCGCGCGCCGTACATTTTCAACGACAAGATGTTAAACAGCGATTCCCGAACTCGATCGGACGTAGGTCTAACGTCTTCGCCGGGGAACTCCGCAAGCACCCTGCTTCTGTATTTACCGCCGATAATTCTCATACCGCTCTCCGATTATTTACGCTTTTTGGGTTTTGTGCCCGGCAAACCGCCATAATTGATTTTCTTTTCTTTCGCAGCCTCCGCACGCGCGGCTTGATCGGCAATCTGCTGTTGGCGAATCGCTTTATTTCTGCGCGCATACGCACCGCAAATGTAAAATACGCCCGACACGACGACGGGAATCAAAACAAAGAAAAACGACCAAGCGTAACTAACGGTCGTCGCGACCGTACCTGCTTCCTTCGCCAAAGCGATTTTGTGCGCATTATTGCAATAGAAAGGCAAAATCGACCAACCGGACAGAAACAACAAAACGATTACCGCAACGCTCATCGCGCCGCCGTTCAAGCCGGAATCTATCGTGCCTTGGTTAATCGTAAAGAAAATATTTCCGATCAGGGTAAAAATCGACATGATGCCGCCGACCGCAAAACCTTTCCATTCGCGATATTCTTTCGCGATATCGTGCGAGGACATTCTGTACGCATTGCCGTATTCGTCCGCGCCGATACGCTTGATATTGCCCGAAACGAGCATTTCGTAATGGCTGCCGCCGTTTGCCCACATAATCAATGCGTCGTATGCAGCCGCCGCAATCGCAAGCCCCACTGTCCACAATAATTTTGTGGAATTCCACGTAATCGACGCAGTTTCCTCGTTGCCGTCCGATTTCATGCAGACCATCATCAAAACCATGCTCGCGCAAAAATACATAAAGGTCGCCGGAAGAGCCGTCTTTACCAACGTCCAAATATATTTCAATATTTTACGCACCTTTCCTTCTTTTTTTGCCATTTTCCTATTCTCCGTTTGTAAAATTAAATTTTCGATATACGATACGCACCGCCTAACGAGAGCGAATATCGTTTATATATAAAATCTGCCGTTCCGTCACAATCGCATCCACCGATTCGTCGAACGAATCCGAAGGAATTTCGTCCAAAAGCTGGAAATCGTAACAATACGCGATGCGTTTCGTCTTTTTCCGCACGGCTAAATACCGATCGTAACAACCGCCTCCGTATCCCAAGCGATTTCCGTGTTTATCCACCGCCAACAGCGGCAGCACGACGTAGTCCGTTTCCCCGTCGAAAGCTTGTCCGACAGGCTCTCGTATGCCGTTGTGCAACAACGAGAAATCTTCGCCGAACGCAACCGCCGTCATTACGCCCTTTTCCGTTTTCGGGCAATACACGTCGGCGCCGTCCTTCAACAGCGTTTCGATCAGTCCGTCCGTCGGAGCTTCCGAGGAAAACGAAAGGTATATAAAATAGCTTCGTTTTATCCCTGCCCCGCCCGTTTCAAGAATCATCTTTCGAAAATTCTCTATAAGCGCATGCTCTTTCAAATCCCGATTTTCGTTCTGTCCGCGACGTTCTTTCATATACGCGCGCAGACGTTCTTTTCTTTCTCGGACGGAGAGCGACTCGCCCTCCGTCACGAATTGTAATTTAGTCCCAATCATAAATAAATTCCGCACGCCTCGTCGCCGCGCATAAGACTTCGTAAGAAATCGTACCCGTTTTTCTCGCCGTTTCCGACGCGTCCGTCAGGACGGGAAACCAACTTCCCTTTTCCCGTGCGGCTTTACGGATACAAACGTCCATACATAGAGAGTTCGCTTGCTCCTCTTCGCCGACAACGCCGTTTG
Organism: uncultured Clostridia bacterium; assembly: GCA_964515795.1. GTDB lineage: Bacteria > Bacillota > Clostridia > Christensenellales > Borkfalkiaceae > Scatosoma. The sequence continues at coordinate 10,437 of CAZEVL010000044.1, forward strand.
CTCGGTCGCGTAAAAAACCGTCCGCATAACCGTAACGACAAACGCTCAAACGCTCCCCTTTTCGCAAAGGCGGAGGCACGCCGTACCCGACGCCGCCACACTCGTACACACGCGTTTGTACAACTGGCGCGAAAACCGTCATAGCTTTCTTTAACGACGGTACGTTGCGCATTTCCTTCGCACCGTCGGGAAGATACCCGTACAAACCGATACCGACGCGTAGCATTTCAAACGCAAAATCTTTCCCGAGTAGAGCCGCATACGTACCACCCAGGTGTGCGATGAGATTCGGGAAATACGTTTTCGCAACCGCAAGTGCCTCTTCAAAAATCTTCTTCTGCCGATATACCGAATCCGAGGAATACGCATACAAATGCGAATAAATACCCTCCACGCGAACGTTGCCCGAACGGAGCAACGCACAAACCTCGGCAACCTGCCCCAAAGACAGACCGTAACGATTCATACCGCTTTGAATCTTCAAATGCACGCGAACGGACTTTTTCCGCCTTCGACACACGCTTGTAAGAAGTTCCGCCGTGGAAAAATCGGACACAGTCGCCACAAAATCGTTATCCGCAAAGGCGTCCGCTTCTTCCGACGTCAACGGCGGCGTAAAAACCAAAATATCCTTTCCGCAAGCCGCCAAGCGGATCGACAACGCTTCCGAAAGCAACGCAACGGCGAAACAATCCGCCACGCCCTCCAAGGCGTTTACCACTTCTTCCGCGCCGTGTCCGTAAGCGTTTGCCTTAACCACCGCACAAAGTTTTTTCTCCGTCAACGCGGAAAACAACTCCGCGTTGCGACGTATATTTTTCAAATGAACGTTTGCTTTAATTTTCTGCACGCTTTATCGTATGCAACAGCCACGACGAAACGTTCTTTCTAATCAAAAATGATACGATGGCAATTATCGCATTCGATAATGCCGCCGCCCGTCAACTTGTTGCGAGCGGCAAGCGGCGGTTCCATACCGCAAAACGGACAACGACCGCCCGTCAGCTCTCCCACGACGGGGAAGATACGCTCCTTTCGTTTCGTTTGGTACATTTCCATCAAATCCGCAGACACGTCCTTTGCCGCTTCGGAAAGTTTCCCTTCGAGCGATTTTTTCTCAGGTTCTTTCGCGGCTTTTACGGACTTATATTTTTCGGAAGCCTCCGTGTACTGCTTCTGCACGGAAATGACTTGTTTTTTCAGTTTTTGATACTCCGCGTCCGTTTCTTTAATATTCGTCGTCAACGCAGCTATATCCGCCTTTAATTTTTTCAATTTTTCCACAATCGATTGTGCTTTTTTCTTATAGAACGCGATATCCGCGCCGCCGTTGACCAATTCGTCAAGATTTTCGAAATCGTTCAGCGTTTCTTCCGCTTGCAAATACGCCTTGGAAAGTTCCGCCGCCTCGTTGCGAAGGGCAAGTGCTTTCGCGTCCAAAGAGTCCAATTTCTCAGGCGCCGTTTCTAAAAACTTCTTTGCCTTGACGTATTCCTTACGTTCGTCGCAACCCGCAAGATCGCGTTCCAACTTATACAAATCTTTGTCGATTTCCTGGTAACTTAAAAGTGCTTTTACTTGTGCCATATCGTTCTCCTCCCGTCAGAGCAGATTCTCGTCCGTGTGAAACGCACACGGCAAATCGATCCGCTGACAGATTTTTTCATAATATTTTTTGAAGCCGTAACGCTCCGACGCGTAATGCGTCATCGCAATTACCGCCAAACCGGATTCCGCCGCCGTCGTCAATACGTGGTGCTTGAAATCCGCCGAAACAATCGCGTCCGCGCCGTTTGCTTTGGCAAACGCCACCGACTCTTCGTCTGCGCCTGCGCCGCAGAAACTCGCCACGCGCAAAATCTTTCTTTCGCCTGCGCCGTAACTTAAAATACGTTCCGACGAAAAGGTCTTTTTCATATTCTCCGTTAAGCCGTCGAGCGTCGTTTCCGTAATATCGTACGCTCTGCCGTAGCCGCCGCCCTGCAAGGCATGCATCACCGAACACGCACCCAACATACCGCCAGAAGAAAGCGCAATCCCCTGCGCAAAACTTTCGTCTACGCCGCCGACCGCACAATCCAAATTCAAATGCATCGACAAAACGGAAATTCCGTTCCCGATACATTTGACGAGCTTTCGCTCCGTCAAGTCCGCCGCATCGTAACGCACACGATCGATTTTCCCGTAAACGGACGGATGGTGCGTAATAATCAAATTCGCGCCCAGCTCCAAAGCCTTATCGATCGCCGCGAAAGAAAAATCCAAGGAACAAACGATGCCCTTTACGTCCGCTCCGCAATCCACCAAAATGCCGCTGTTGTCGTACGCGCCGTATGTTGCGCAATACTCGTCGCTGAGTCTTTTCGGCGCAAGCGCGTCGGCTACGTCGTAAATTTCATTTAATTTCACCGTACAATACCTCCGTCAAACGTTTTTTGCGCGCCTCCAACGCCATTCGACTTTCCTCTTGTAAAGCGGGCTGCGACAAATATTTTTCCGTATTTTGAATTTGCTTCTTTATTTTTTCCGAAAACACCGCAGGCATTTTTTCGAGATTTTCTCTGCCGAATTCATATTCCGCATCGGAATATTCTTGTACCTGCACTGTCGTTTCTTGATTTTTTCCGCAAATCACGTCATAGAATTTCCCGTCGAAAAAAGTAAAATCCCGCTCGATAACAGCACCGTTTTTCAATAAATAGCGACGGAGCTTTTCCGCATCGTGCATCGGTTGAAAAACAAATCGCTTCGGGATAAAACCATACCGCTCGTCCGATAGAATCTCCACGATTTCGCTGCCGCCCATACCGGCGATCAACACCTCGTCCACGTCCCTATCGACGCCGAAAAATCCGTCGCCGAGTACGGGAACGGCTTTCCCCTCCGCAACGTAATCCGCAAGTAGCGTTTGCGCCTTTTGCAGACTCCCCTTGCTGACGTCGGAAAAAATCACTTTCGAACACAGTTCGTTTTTCAACATATATTCCGAACAATACCCGTGGTCGCACCCGACGTCCGCGAATACGTCCGCCTTTACGAGCAACGAACACAGCGTTTCAATACGTTTGCTGTAACCCATTATTCCAAAAAGTCTTTCAATTTCTTACTGCGCGAAGGGTGACGAAGTTTTCTGAGCGCTTTCGCCTCGATTTGACGGATACGCTCTCTCGTGACGTTAAATTCCCTGCCCACTTCTTCCAGCGTACGAGGCTTCCCGTCGTCGATACCGTAACGCAATCGAAGCACCTTCTCCTCTCTCGGAGTCAACGTATCCAACACGCCGAGCAGTTGTTCCTTCAACATCGTAAACGCGACGGAATCGCTGGGGGTGGTCGTCTTTTCGTCCTCGATAAAGTCGCCGAGGTGGCTGTCCTCTTCTTCGCCGA
>CAZEVL010000045.1:0-12488 GCA_964515795.1 uncultured Clostridia bacterium
CCTGCCGATTCCAATGGTATAATCTCAGCCTTTGTAAGGCACCCACGACGGATACGTTATTGAATTTGTGTTTTCAGTATATACGAAAAGAAAAAATTTGTCAAACGTTTGAAAAGGAAGAAAGAAAAAATATGCGATACGATTTTTATGCCTATATGGACAGAATGAAATATATAAAGCGTTGGCAGCTGATGCGTTCCATGAGAGAAGAAAATATTATGGAACATTCGCAGTCGGTTGCCATGTTGGCGCACGCGCTCGTAACCATACATAACGAAATTTACGGCGGCAATGCGGACGTATTGAAGGTAGTGTTATACGCGATGTATCATGAAACGAGCGAGGTTATGACGGGGGATTTGCCTACGCCGATTAAGTATTACAACCGCGATATCCATTCCGCTTATAAAGAATTGGAACAAAACGCTTGTAAAAAAATCAGCAAGACGCTTCCGGAAGAAATGGCGGACGCCATCGTTCCGTATATTCTCGCAGACGAGAATTGCGTCGAATATCAGTTGGTAAAAGGCGCGGATCGTCTTGCGGCGTATATCAAGTGCTTGGAAGAATTGAGAAGCGGCAATTCGGAGTTCAAAAAAGCAAAAAAGACGATAGAAAGCGACTTAAAAAGCAGAAATATGCCGGAAATCAATTATTTTATGGAGCATTTTATCAAAGCGTTCGAGTTGTCGTTGGACGATTTGGAAAGCCTGTAAAGATTGTTTATCGAATAAATATCACACAATTTTCAAGAAATCATAAAAATATTAACGAAAATCTTGTGTATAATAAGTTATACAAAAGTAAATATTTTTTCTAAAATCAAACTTCAAAGGAACAATATGAAAAAGATTTTGAAAAGGATAGCCGCTCTTTCCTGCGCGGCATTATTGACGACAAGCTGTACGGCTTGTTTCGGAACGGAAAAAGACGTCGTAAACGCTTACGACGTCGCGGTAAAAAACGGTTTTGTCGGCACGGAAGAAGAATGGTTGAACAGCTTGAGAGGGGCGAACGGTAAAGACGCGGAAAGCATTTCGATCGACGATGCGTACGAGGCGGCGAAAAAGAACGGTTTCACGGGAAGCTATTTAGAGTTTTTGAAAGAATACTTGGACGTGCGCGTGAACGAGGATAACGATACGGAAACGATTGCCGAAAATATGATGTCGGTCGTCAGCATTTATTGCGCCTTTACCACCAGACAGGGAAGCGATTGGTGGAATTTGTCCACGGAGCTTAGTTGTTCCGCAGGAAGCGGCGTCATTATCGATTTGAACAAAGAAGCCGGCAATGCGTTGATTGTCACCAACTATCACGTAGTGTACAATTCCAAGAGTTCTTCGACGACGCATATTTCCGATTCCATTTACTTGTATACGTACGGTGCATTGAATATGTTCTCTACGGAAACGGGTACGGACGTCGGCGGCGACGGTTTGAAAGCGACCTACGTCGGCGGCGCGATGGATTACGACATCGCGATATTAAAAGTCGAGGGGAGCGAGTTCCTTCGCAACAGCGAAGTGCGGGCGGCGAAACTCGGGGATTCCGAAAACGTACAAATCGGTGAAAAAGTCTATGCGATCGGGAATCCCGACGGCGCAGGGCTCGCCGTAACGAACGGCATCGTATCCGTGGAATCGGAATTTATTTCTATGTCTGCCACGGACGCTACGGACGGAGATACCCGTACCGTCAGTTATCGAGTGATTCGTACGGATGCTGCGATCAATCACGGAAATTCGGGCGGCGGACTGTTCAACGCGAAAGGAGAACTGATCGGTATTACAAACGCAAAAAATGCCAGCGACGACGTGGATAACATGGGCTATGCGTTGCCGATTACGCAGGTGAAATATCTTTGTGAAAATTTGACGGACAACGGCGGCGTCGTAAAACGGGCGATGCTCGGTATCAACGTCACCATCGTTTCCTCCAATGCGGTGATGGAAGACGGAAAATTGAAGATCTACGAAGAGTTCAGCGTTGCGTCGGAAAGTATCGCAAAGACGGCAATTTCCTATAATAAGTTGAATTTCGGGGATATAATCAAGTCCGTCACGATTATTCCCGCAGGAGAAAAGAGCGGACAGACCAATACGCTGCATCGTCGTTATCAGTTAAACGATTTGTTGTTGACGGTGCGTTTGGGCGATACGGTTATTTTGACGGTGCTTCGCGACGGTTCGGAACAGACGATAGAGCTTGTATTCGACAATGAAGCGTATTTTACGACCTATTGATTCAGATTACCCCATAACTTCTCTTTTATGTTTTTTTGGAAGACGCGTTTTTTAGGAAACGCGTCTTTCGCGTTACGAGTGGTAGTGTGAAAAGCGTAGGAAGGGCGTTTTCCCTACTTGACATTTTGAAAAGTTTATAGTATACTTAAACGGAACTTTTGAATTTTGAATATTTACGAGGAGGCGTTTCTTATGCGTACCGAAGAGTATATTTCGATGCTTTCCGATGTCGCGGATCCTGACGACGAGGAAAAGTTCGGGCAGTTCCGAAAAAGTCTGCCGTTGGGGGTGGACGCGGACGGAAAAATCGTCCGTGCGAGTGCGTTCGAGGGAATGACGATATTAAAAAACCTTTGCGTGACGGGGGCGCGTCGAGAGGAATTTATTTGCCGTACGTTGATTGCGTTGTCCTGTCTTTACGACCGAGAGGAAGCACATTTCTTGGTGGTGTCGCCGAATACGATTTACGCCGAGATGTTGCGTTTGAACAATATAGACGCTACCGTGCCGTATATTCGCACTTTGGAAGATTTGGATCTTGTAAAACAGTGTATATACGATATTTTCGTCGCTCGTCGAACGGGCGGGGGATATCCGAGGTTGTTTGTGGTTTTGGACGGCTTGGAGGAACTTCCGGGCGCAAATCGCAACAAAAACCTGTCGGAATACAGCGAAATTTTCAATATGCTGATGCAACGGTCGGATACGGAAGTGATTTGCGGCGTAGACTTGATGCGGAGCATTTTCAGCGGTTGTCCGGGCGGTTTTATCGGCATCGGGAATTGTCTGGTTACGGCGTTGGAAACGGGAAAATCGGACGTGACTTACGTCGCCAACGACGCATCGCTGACGCAGCCTCGAACGATCGTTTATCCGTCGGAACCGTCCGTGACGGAGTCGATCAGACTTTTGAATACGCTCGGTAAAAACGGAAACGTATGACGGACGAGGAATTGTTTCAACGAATACCTGCCCCTTTGCTTTTGTGGTACGGACGTAACAAACGGGCTTTGCCGTGGCGAGAAAATCCGTCTCCGTATGCGGTATGGGTATCCGAGATTATGTTGCAACAAACGCGCGTGGAGGCAGTGAAACCGTATTACGAGCGGTTTATGAAGGAGCTTCCGACGGTGGAGGCTCTTGCACGGTGCGAGGAGGAGAAACTGTTAAAGCTTTGGGAAGGCTTGGGATATTACAGCCGCGTGCGTAATATGCAAAAAGCGGCGCAACAGTTGTGTTTGTATTACGACGGCGTATTGCCTGCCGATCCCGAAAAGTTGAAAAAGTTGTCCGGAATCGGAAGTTATACGGCGGGGGCGATTGCTTCGATCGCTTACGGCTTGCCTGTGGCGGCGGTGGACGGCAACGTGTTTCGCGTGGCGTCGCGGCTCACGGAAAATTCGTCGGTCGTCAACGACCCGAAGTATCGAAAATATTTGGAAAACGCTTTATCCGCGGTGTATCCGCAAGAGGCTTGCGGTGCGTTCACGCAGAGCTTGTTCGAGCTGGGCGCATTGCTTTGTAAACCGCAATCGCCGGATTGTGCCGTGTGTCCGTTAAACGGGCTTTGTAAAGCCTATCGGAACGGCACGCAGCGTCAATTTCCCGTTTTACCCGAAAAGAAAGCGAAACGAAAGGAAAACGTCTACGTATTTTTGATCGAAACGCCGTACGGCTTTTGTATTCGGCGCAGGGAAACGGGCGTTTTGCGAGGTATGAACGAGTTCCCTTCTTACGTCGCAGAAAACGGCGAGAGTGCGGAAAGCGTATTAAACGGGTGGGGCGTGTATGAGTTTACGCAACAAAAACGTCGCGGTTATACGCATATTTTTACGCATATACGTTGGGATATCGATTGCGTGTGGATAAAAACGGATTTTGCGCCGTTCGATACGTACACGCTATCGGAAATTAGGGAAAACGTATCCCTGCCTACGGCGTTTAGGCAATGTTTAGGTGTTTTGGATGAAAAAGTATAAATTGAATTTTGAACTTGTACCGGAAGAGTGTTGGTATTCCAATTTGCGGAGCGTTTTATCCCCGAAAGATTGGGATATCGTCCGAAAAGACGCTTATGCGCGTGCCGGCGGCAGATGTTGCGTATGCGGACGGCACGCGCGGCTCGAAGCGCATGAGAAGTGGAGCTACGACGAGGAAAAGGCTTTACAAAAATTAGAGGACGTCGTCGCACTTTGCCACGGTTGCCACGAGGTGGTGCATATCAGCCGCACGCAGTTGACGGGCAGAGGCGCGGAAGCGATGGAGCATTTTATGAAAGTCAATCGTTGCTCGCAAATGGAATTCCACGAAGCCCTCGGGGAGGCAAACGCCGCTTATTTGCGGAGGAATAAGGTGGAAGGCTGGGTGACGGACATACGTTGGTTGCAACAGCGTTTTTCTATAACGTTGCGATAAAATAAAAGAAAAAATCGAAGGAGAAAAATATGAAAGTATTACTTGTAAACGGAAGTTTGCACACGAAAGGTTGTACGTATACCGCGCTCAGCGAGGTCGCGAAGGCTCTTAACGAGAACGGAATCGAAACGGAAATTTATCAGCTTGCCGATAAAAAAATTACGGGTTGCAGAGGTTGTTGGGCTTGTAAAAAAACGGGCGCGTGCGTCATCAACGACGACGGTGTGAACGAGTTTGCGGAAAAGGCGGCGGAATTCGACGGGTTCGTGTTCGGTTCGCCCGTGTATTACGCTTCGGCTGCGGGTGCGTTGATCAGCTTTATGGACAGAGTGTTTTACAGCGGCGGCAAAAAGCTTGCCTACAAGCCTGCGGCGGCTGTCGTCAGTTGTCGCAGAGCCGGCGCAAGCACGACGTTCGACGTTATCAACAAATATTTTACCATCAACAATATGCCGATCGTGGGCTCGAATTATTGGAACGAGATTCACGGTAATACTGCGGAAGAAGCGTTGCAAGACGCGGAGGGTTTGCAGACGATGCGTATTCTCGGCAACAATATGGCATGGTTGCTGAAATGTATCGAAGCGGGCAAAGCCGCGGGTGTAGAGCCTGTTAAAGAACGCAAGATTTGGACGAATTTTATACGTTGACGAGATTTTTTTCGTCGTTTCGAAAGGTCCCTGACGAGGAAACGGTTTGCGTATGCGGTGTGAAACCGAAATAAAATAAAACACCTCTTCGATCGTATCGATCGAAGGGGTGTTTTTCCTTTTATCGCGTTGTTATAAATCGATTTCGGGGAGGGTGATTTCTCCGCGGTTGCTCGAACTTTCACCCGAGCTTTCCTTCGAGATTTCCTCGGAACTTTCCGATTCGCCGTTAGGGGCGGAAGCACTGTTTTCGTTTGTCGGAGCGTTTGAGGACGTTATGCTTTCGCTTTCCTTGTCGAAAACGCTGCTTTCTTCCGTTTGTAACCCCGAAACGCCTGTGCTATCGCTTCCTTTGTCGGTAGGTAAGTTGCACGCGGTCAGGCAAAGAAAAACGCTTAATAAAAATAGCAACAAAACATTTTTCATGGTTATACGCTGTGCCAATTTTGGTTTTTAGATGTTTCCGTGGGTGTGTTAAAGCCGTCTCCTTCGCCTTCGAAACCACCGAAAGAAGTTCTTACAATATCGGCTTCGGAAAACGTAAGGATATCGATTTGTACCGATTCATACTTTTTCATGGTGATTCTCCTTTGTCGATTAATTGTTTGCGTCCGCATAAGCTTTCGCGGAAAGACCGTAACGATATAACGCGAGTGCGAGATTGCCTATGTTCTGATTGTTTTGCATATTGTATGTATAGGCGTTTACGCTGTACGTTAACGTTTGCAACAACGTTTCGCCGTTGTAAAGACGGAAAGCGAATACGGTATCCAATTCCGTCGCCTTTAATCCGTTCGTTTCGAAAAGGTAGGTATTCTCGCCGACGTTCGTCAAGGTTTTTTCTTCGTTGTTTATCGTCAGTTTAATGTTTTTGCAGTCGCCGACGACGTATACGCGGATAGAGTTCGTGTTGTCGAACCAAACCGTTGCTTTGGCAAAGTACGCAGGGAACTCTGTCGCATTTTCGCCGTTGACGAGCGTCGATTTGTCGTTTTCCGTCGGGGTTGCGGCGGACGCCGTGCCGAGTCCTTCGACGTCGGTCGCCCAATCGTCCGTTTTGTAGTTTTTATACTGTTGCGCTTCCGCCCCGTAGGTCAATAAATCGGTGAGCAATTGTTTCAGCGTGTCGGAACAATCTTCGCGTTGCAACAAGGTCTGTGCGTAACCTCGAATGCTGAAATCGTTGGGGGTGACAAGTACGCTCCCGTCTTGCGCGACGAGTTTCGCGTGGATGACGTTCGTCATCATCTGGGGCGCGACGGGAATGCTGTATACGTATTTTCCGTCGGCGTTCTTTACGCCCGTTGCGGTGTAGACGGCGGTACCGTCGTTGAACGAGTATTGCAACGTCGCTCCTTCAAACGTTTCGGATATCGTCACGTTGTAGTTGACTTTGATTTCTTCGCCGAGCGTCACCGAAGCCGTTACGGTAGGTACGTTCGTCATATATTCCACTTTGCCGTCTAATCTGTAAAGGTAAATGGCTTTTTGGGTAGACGTAAAATAGCGAAAACGCATTTGATTGTTTGCGTTATTAAATTGGAGCGATGTATCGTTGCTTGTAATAGTAATTGTTCCATTGGTGTCCATTTGAATGGTATTGGTTAATTGTGTGGTTTTATTTATGTCAAGCCCATTTTTGGTAGTGGTTCTTCCGATATAATAACCGCTCTTGGATTGAATTGTGTAATTGTCGCCGCTTTTTGCAATGGTGAAAGAATATTGGGAATTTTCGCTTGCGATTGTGCTGTCGGCAATGGTAGCAGATACATTATTGTTTGCGACGTCCAATGCTGTTAAGGAACCGTTGAAAATATAACCTATATTTTTATTTTCGTATACAATCAAGTATTCGCCTGACCAATCGTCAAGGTTTTCCGTTACTTTCACGTAATTTCCGCTGCCTTGCGTAAGGCTGTATACGGCGTAAAACGTAACGTCGTCCGTCACTGCGTAGCTATCGGTGACAAGGACGGGTTTCGTTTCGGTGGCTTTATCGACGGCGGATTCCGTCCAGCCTTCGAATTTGTAATTGCCGACGTTTTGTTGCAAGGGGAGCGACGGCTTGCCGTTATGCGCTACGATTTCGGTGGTTTTCGTCCCGAGGACGGAATACGTCACCGTGTATTTTGCCGTGGGTTCCGTATAATTGTTTTTGTAATAATATCCGCAAACGGTACAGGTGTATTTCGTATAGCCTTGCTCCGTTTCGGTAGGCGCGGTAATTTCGCCTTCGCCGAACGTACAGTTTTCTTCCGCGGAATATACGCCGTTACATTCGGTACAGGTACTCTGTTTCAAATGTTTATGCGTTTCCGTATTTTTGTCGGCGGTGTTTTTGTTGTATGTGTATTCGCCGTTGTCGGTGCAGGAGAGATTGCTTTCGAGGATTTTTCCGCAATTATCGTTTGCACAGACTTTATTGTGCGTATTGTCGCCGTTGGATACGAGTTTTGTTTCGGTATGGTCACAATCCACACCTTGCGTTTCTAGTTTATAGATACAAACGTCTTGTTGACCGTTTGCGTAACAAGCGAAAAGACCGTTCCCGTTATTGGGGTTAAATTTTAAGTAATACGTAGTTGAACCTTGTGCCGCAATGTTGGTTTTATCGTTTTCGATTGTAATCTTAAACGAAGAGTTTGCGGAAATGTTGCTTTCGGTTTGGAGTTTATTCTTTGCAGTGGTTGCGGATAAATAACCTGTTGTATCACCTTCGACGTAAAAAGCAAACGTTCCGTAGTTTGTACCCGATTCCAAAGTAATTACCTGAACGCTTGTGGAAATGTCTAGTAAGGTATTGCCGCTTTTTGCAATTGTCGTTGCGCTTCGATTATTTTTATTCTGCGTTGTGCCTAACGCGTAGTCATAACCTTTTGCGGCAATGACGATTTTATCGCCTACTGATAAAGTACTTGCGTCGGTGACTAATATCCAAGTGCCGTTTGAGGTTGTCGCGTCGTCGGCAATCGCAGCGACGGGCGTCAGCGTGGCAATCGCCAAAACCAACGTCGCGAGCATTGTCAGACACGTTGTCAGAACAGAAAAAAGCTTTTGTTTGACTTTGAACATAAGTGATACTCCTTTTATAAAATTTTTTTTTCAAACGGTAAAGAAGGTTTGCGATACAAACCTAATAGGGGCATGCCCCTATTAAAAACTATTGATAGTTTTCTATACTGTATATTATAGAAGAGCGGTTCTTGAATGTCAAAGGTTTGACAAAAGTTTGTAAAAAAACGCCGAACAAATATATTGATTAAAAGTATTCGTTTTTTTGATAGAGGAAACGTTCCGCCGCGTTAAGACGGAGAGGAAGCGTTTGAAGAAAGGATTAAATATACGGATGTTCGGCGCGGATTACGCAGTAACAATTCGGGCGTTTTTCGCGAATTTTTTCCGCTACGGCAGTTTCCGCGTCCGATTCGCTCCATCGGCTGTCGGTCGGCAAAACCAAATCGAAAATGAGGTTGACGCGCGTTTCGCCTTTGGTGATTCGAAAATCGTGTATGCAAAAATCGGCGTTTACTTCTTTTGCGGCGAGGGTCGCAACTTCGCGCAGTTCGTTGACGAGCGGGTCGTCTATTACGATCGGGTCAAGGTGTACGGTGACGATACAACCGAAACGCTCGTGCATGTCGCATTCCATTTTATCGATTTCCTCGTGGGCTACGTTGATATCGGAATCGGACGGTACTTCCGCATGGAAGGATACGATTTTTCGTCCGGGACCGTAGTCGTGTACCATAACGTCGTGTATGCCCTTGACGGAAGCGTAGTCTTTGGCACAGTCGTAAATTTCTTGAATGAATTCGGGGGCAGGGGGTGTGCCCAACAGCAAATCGATGGTTTCCTTTGCGGCTTTTATACCTGTAAAAAGTATGAATGCGGCAACGAGCACGCCTGCCCAGCCGTCGATGGGAAACGCCCAAACCTTTGCGACGATCGCCGAAAGCAAGACCAATGCGGTGGCGATACAGTCTGTCAAGCTGTCCGAAGCGGACGCTCGAACGGCGGCAGAGTCAATGGTCGTGCCGATTTTTCGATAGAAGAAATACAACCAGACTTTGACGAGAATAGACGCGCCTAAAACGAGCAGTGTTGCGTTGTTGACCATGGGGAGCGTCGGGGCGAAGATATGCTCGATAGAGGTGGTGAGCAGTTCGAATCCGACCAAGACGATGAGCATGTCGACGAGGAAGCCGGAGATGTACTCTAATCTGCCGTGCCCCAACGGGTGTTCCTTGTCTACGTGTTTTTCGGACAGCCGAAAGCCGATAAGCGTAACGATTGCCGAACCCGCGTCCGAGATATTGTTGAATGCATCCGCGATCATGGCGACGGAGGCGGAGAGGATACCGAGCGTGAGTTTTGCCGCAAAGAGCAGGATATTGGCGAAAATGCCCGTAAACCCGGCTAAATTTGCAAATTTTCCGCGTGTTTTCTTATCGTGCGGATCGTAATTTTTTCCGATGAATCGTTTGATTAAAAAGTTCGTCATAGTGTTTCCTTATTTCGATTTCGTGCTTATACTATCAGTATAAGACTTTTTGTACGGTTTTGTCAATCGGAAAGCGGAAAAAACCTCGGAATGAATTGACAAAACGTAGATTTCGTGGTAGAATAAAAAAGCGTTTCAAAACGTTAAATTATCAATAAGAGGTGTATATGGACGTTTTTCTTGCTGTTCTGATGCTTTTGGTCGGTTTTGTGGCTTTGGTCAAAGGCGCGGATTGGTTTGTGGACGGCGCGGCAGGGATTGCAAAAAAATTGCACGTGCCGCAATTGATTATCGGGTTGACGATCGTTTCTTTCGGGACGAGTGCGCCTGAACTTGCAACGTCGATAATTTCCGCTTCGCAGGGGAGTGCGGATCTTGCGATAGGGAATATCGTAGGTAGCAATATTACGAATATTTTGCTGATTTTGGGCGTAGCGGCGGTAATTTGTCCGTTGACGGTACAAAAGAGTGCGTTGCGTTTGGATTTTCCCGTTTTAATCGGGTCGAGCGTTTTGTTGTTGCTGCTCGGCGGATTCGACGGACAAATCGGGCATTTGGACGGCTGGATACTGTTTTTGCTGTCTATAGCGTACACGGTGGTTTTAATCGTCTATGCGGTGAAAGAAAGTAAAAAACAATCTACCGTGTCTGCGTTGAACGATCATGAAGTGATCGGTGCGACGGAGGAAAAGGAGCCGAAAAGCGGCTTTGCGGCGTGGTATGAAAAGATGAGCGAGCATACGTGGTTTTTGATTGCAGTGACGCTTGTCGGGTTGGCGTTGGTTGTCGTCGGTGCGCTGTACGGCGTTATTCCCGGTGCGACGACTATTGCGGAAAAAATCGGCATTTCCGAAAAGATTATCGGGCTTACGGTCGTTGCGTTCGGTACGTCTTTACCGGAATTGGTGACGTGCGTAATCGCCTCTAAAAAGGGCGAAACGGATATTGCCGTCGGGGATATCGTCGGCAGCAATATTTTCAATATTTTGCGTACGGTCGGGCTGTCCGCGATGATCGTGCCTTTGACGTTTGAGCCGTCGTTTTGGATCGACGGTTCGATCGCGTTGTTCGCTGCGCTGTTGCTGGCGACGTTCGGATACTTGAAAGGCCATAAAGTCAGACGTTGGAGCGGTATCGTAATGCTTGCGTTGTTTGCGGTATATTACGTATATTTGTTCGCTCTTTGATAAATTTCGGAAAAACTTTTCAAAATCGTGCAAAAACGCTTGCTAAAAAATGAAAAATTTATTATAATAGCAAATGACTTCGAACGTTCCTCTGCCTTTTTCGGGCGTGGTGAGGAATCACGCAGCGGGTTATGAACGTTTCGTAAATAACGGAGGTAAAGTCTAACATGAAAGGAATCATCGAAGCAATCAATGCTGAAAGCATGAAATCCGAAGTTCCCGCGTTCAACGTAGGTGACACCGTTAAAGTCGGCTTCAAAATTATTGAAGGCGGCAAAGAAAGAGTCCAGAACTTCGAAGGCGTCGTTATCGCTAAGAGAAACGGCGGCATTTCCGAAACTTTCACCGTACGCCACATTTCTTACGGCGTAGGCGTTGAAAAAACCTATCCTCTTCATTCCCCCAAAATCGCAAGCATCACGGTTGTGAGAAAGGGTAAAGTAAGAAGAGCGAAGCTTTATTATTTGCGTAGCCGCACGGGTAAAGCAGCGAAAGTTAAGGAAAGAATTTAAGTCGGTTTTACAATCGAGAAGAGTAAGCTTGTCCAAAGTCGGGACAAGCTTATTTTTTTGCATATTATGCAGACGATTTTGTCGCGATACGTCATTTTCATTATTCAACGCATACCTGTATGCTCGTTTTTCTTACAATTTTCTTTTTTTCTTGTCCCAACGAAGGGAAAATCGACGATAATAAAAATTATTTTTTATAAATGCCCCTCAATTTTGTTTACTTTTTCTTTTTTTTGGGGTACAATAGAATTGTATATATAATGTAGGGGAGTCTGCTCGTTTTCAGAGCAAAGGAGGAAATGATGATCGCAAGGGTACAAAGTTACGCTTTGGCAGGGTTGGAAGGTGTTTGTGTAACGGTGGAAGCGGACGTAACGCGCGGCGTGCCGTCCTACGAAATGGTGGGACTGCCCGATGCCGCCGTAAAAGAGTCCAAAGAACGTGTGCGCAGTGCGGTGAAGAATAGCATGTTGGAATTTCCCATGCATAAGATTACCGTAAATCTTGCGCCTGCCTACGTGAAAAAGGAAGGGACGTCTTTCGACTTGCCCGTGGCAATCAGTTTGCTGGTAAGTTACGGTACGTTACAGGCGGACGTGAGCGGCATCGTTTTTCTCGGCGAGCTTGCTTTGAACGGCGATCTGCGACCTGTGTCCGGGGTGTTGCCCGCCCTGATTTCCGCGAGGGATAAAGGGTGTAAGGAGTTTATCATTCCCTACGATAACGCAAGGGAAGCAAGCTTTATTCAAGGCGTCACCGTCTATGCTGCAAAAACGCTGCGCGAGGTATTCGACCATTTGGCAGGCGTAAAGCCCTTGACGGCTGTTCCCGCAGGTTCGTTTGCTCCGACGGAGGGGGAGAAGAAAGTTTCTTACGATCTTAGTTTCGTGAAGGGGCAACCCATTGCCAAACGCGCGTTGGAAGTGGCGGTGGCAGGCGGACACAATATTCTATTCGTCGGTCCTCCGGGAAGCGGA
>CAZEVL010000046.1:0-11927 GCA_964515795.1 uncultured Clostridia bacterium
GGCGCTTTCGGTATGAAAGCGCCGAAGTATAGAGAAAATCTATTCTATATAATATATAAGGAGAAAATTATTATGGCATTTACCGCAAAAGACGTAATGGCACTCCGCGAAAAGACGGGTGCAGGCGTAATGGACTGTAAAAAAGCTCTTACGGACGCTGACGGCGATATGACGAAAGCTGCTGACCTTTTGAGAGAAAGAGGAATCGCGAAGGCTGAAAAGAAGGCTTCCCGTATTGCGGCGGAAGGTATCGTTGCTTGCTATATCGACGGCAAGACCGGTGTTTTGATCGAAATCAACTGTGAATCCGACTTCGTTGCAAAGAATCCTCAGTTCGCTGAAATCGCAACCGAAGCTGCGAAAGTTATCATTCAGGAAAATCCTGCAAACGTCGAGGCTTTGCTCGCTTGCAAGATGGGAGATACGACGGTAGAGGAATACTTGAAAGGTAAAAGCGCTATCATCGGCGAAAAAATCGCTATCAGAAGATTCGAGAAATATACGACGGACGGTTTCTTGGCAAGCTATATTCACCTTGGCGGCAAACTCGGCGTAATGTTGGACATGGCAGGCGAAGCTACGGACGCAGCGAAAGAAATCGCGCATGACGTAACGTTGCAGATCGCATTCACGAAGCCCGCTTATCTTACGAAAGAAGAGGTTTCCGCAGACGTTATCGAGAAAGAGAAAGAAGTGCTCAAACAGCAGGCGATCAACGAAGGTAAGCCCGAAGCGATTGCCGAAAAGATGGTTATGGGCAGAATTAAGAAATTCTACGAGGAAAACTGCTTAATCGAGCAGGCGTTCATTAAGGACGATTCCAAGAAAATCTCTGATTTGTTGAAATCTGCAAACGTAAGCGTTAACGCTTTCAAATTCTTCGTTATGGGTGAAGGTCTTGAAAAGAAGAGCGAGGATCTCGGCGAAGAAGTTGCAAAACAAGTTGCCGCTATGCAGAAATAAGCGGATATTACTTGTTTTAGACTTTTATCGAAACGGTTTAGAGGCTACGACTAAATCGCGTGACGTAATAAAAGAAAAATATACGGGCATCTTTCGGGTGCCCGTTGTTTTTTTGTATACCCCGTGTGCGTTTGGATAAAAAACACGGTGGCATGTATGCGGCGAATGTCCCGAGAGAAGTTTGTACGTAGAATTGTATCTTGAAAAGAATTACAGAAAAAGAGAATAAAAAATAAAAAAACGGAGAAAGGCGTTTGACCTTTTTATGCGTTATATGGTATAATGCATATAACCCAATATTCAAGGAGATATTTACTTGTGGATAAATTGAAAGAAGTGTTTGCGAAAATAAAAGAAAAAGCAAAAGCCTTATGGGCAAATATTAGAAAAGCTTATGCGGAAGTCAAGTGGCTGAAATGGGCTTCGCTCGGCGTGGCGGTGGTTTTGATCGGTAGTATCGTTGCGTGTTCGTTTACTATGTGCGGCGGTGAGGATAGTCAAGGAGGAGCGTATAGTTCGGGCTCGTATTCGGAAAGCTCGTCGGTGGCTTCGTCGGGAAAGAACGATAGTGAATCGTCGTCTTCAACCTCGACCATACCTAAAGAGGATCAAGTGACCGCAGATACGAAAGGCTTTACTTATGAATGGGTTGAGCTTTTTCCGGGGGGCGAAGGAGGTTATCGCTTGACAAGTATCGGAGAATATAACGCACCTAAATTGGTGTTGGATTCGACGGTGGATGGGGATCATGGGCTGAAACCTGTTTATCAAATTGCCGACGGTGCAATTTCCGGTTATGATACATTAAAAATAGTAGAGCTTCCCGATACGATTATGAAAATAGGCGAACAGGCTTTTGCGGGCTGTTCCAATCTTTATCAAGTAACTTTTGGACAAGCGTTGAGTGAAATCGGTACGGGAGCATTTAACGATTGCGGAAACTTAAAAACGGCGGTTTTCCGTTATGCAGACGGCTGGTCGGTGTACGGTAACGGGGATTCTATAGCGTTGGAAGAACAAGAAGTAAAGGATACTTCCAATGTGGCTAATTTGTTGAAAAATGCATATTGCAATTATTTTTGGATGCTTAATTAAATGTAAAACAAATAAAAAACGGGTTTGCGCCCGTTTTTTTTCTGTTTCGACAAATTTATTTGAATTTTCATAGACTTTTTTTGCGTTTTATATAGCTTTCTGGAAAGAAATATGTTATAATAAAGACAATGGATAAAAAATGCTCAAACGGAGGAGAAGTATGGAGCCTAAATATAAAAGAGTTTTATTGAAGCTTTCTGGTGAAGCGCTGGCGGGAGATCAGCATTTCGGGCTGAATCACGAAGCAATAGAACCCGTCGTGAAACAAATCGTGGAGATCCATAAAATGGGGGTAGAGGTCGGTTTGGTTATCGGCGCGGGGAATTTTTGGAGAGGTCGCCAAGGCACGAAGATGGATCGTTCGACGGCGGATCAAATGGGAATGCTTGCCACGGTTATGAACTCCTTGGCTTTGATGGACGCGATCGAGCAGTACGGTGTACCCGTACGCGTACAGACGGCATTGAATATGATTTCCGTGGCAGAGCCTTTGATTATGAGAAAAGCACTTCGCCATTTCGAAATGGGCAGAATCGTGATTTTTGCTTGCGGAACGGGGCATCCCTATTGTACGACGGATACGGCGGCTGCGCTTCGCGCGTGTGAAATCAATGCCGACGTTTTGCTTTTGGCAAAGAACGTGGACGGTATTTACGATTCCGATCCGAAAATTAACCCCGAAGCGAAAAAGTACGACGAAATTCGCTATTCGGATATCATCAATCGCGGATTGAAAGCAATCGACATTACGGCGGCGACGATGTGCATGGAAAACGGCGTGCCTACGCTTGCATTCGGCTTGAACGAGGAAAATTCGTTGATTCGCGCGGTGTGCGGTGAGCAGTTGGGAACGATTATCAAAGTTTAATAAAAACGAAACAGGAGAATAAAAGTATGATCGAAAATGAAAAAATTGAAGAAATGACGATGGAATTGGAAGAGAAATGCGAAAACTCGTTGAACGCATTGGAAAGAGATTACGGGGCGATTCGTACTGGAAGAGCGAACCCTCGTATCCTTGACCGTTTGGAAGTTGAAGCTTACGGCGGTATGAGCAAACTTATCGAGTTGGGCAACGTTTCCGCGCTTGACGCGAAGTGTTTGCAGATCAGCCTTTGGGATAAGTCTTTGCTTAAAGCGGTGGAAAAAGCAATTTTGCAATCCAACATCGGCTTAACGCCGTCTAATGACGGCAACGTGATTCGCCTTGTGTTCCCCGATATGACGGAAGAACGCAGAAAAGAGTTGGTAAAGCAGGCGAAAAAAATGGGCGAGGAGAGCAAAGTCGCCGTACGTAACCATCGTCGAGAAGCTATGGACGTTATCAAAAAAATGAAGACCGCAAAGGAGATTTCCGAGGACGAAGCGGCGAATTGCGAAGCGGACGTCGAAAAAACGGTTTCCGGCTATATGACGCAATTAGAAGAAATTATAGCGGCGAAAGAAAAAGAATTGATGTCTATTTAAGTCATGGCGAAGAATATATTAGACGGGGATATAAAAATTCCCAAGCATATCGCCATTATTATGGACGGGAACGGGCGTTGGGCAAAGAGTAGACTTATGCCGCGTTCTTACGGGCATAAACAGGGTATGGAGCGTATGATCGGGCTTATGGAACACGCCTTCGATATGGGGGTGGACTACGTGACCGTTTACGCGCTTTCTACGGAAAATCTGAAACGTCCGCAGGAGGAGCTGGAAGGGTTGTACAATCTTATTCGCAACCACTTCAAAGAATATTTCGGCAGGATATGCGAGCGCGGCGTCGCTTTGCGCGCGTTGGGCAATATCGCATTGCTTCCCGAGGACGTACGGAAAATTATACGCGACGCAGAGGCGGCTTCCGCCGAATATACGGGAAAGAGTATTAACGTTGCCGTTTGTTACGGAGCTCGCGACGAAATCGTTCGGGCGGTTAACCTTGCCGTGGAGAAAGGTGAAAAGGTAACGGAAGAAAGTTTCGCTGCGATGTTGTATACGACGGGGCAACCGGATCCCGACCTGATTATTCGGACGGGGAAAGAGGTGCGATTGTCGAATTTTCTCCTGTATCAAGCGGCGTATGCGGAACTGTATTTTTCCGATAAAATGTTTCCGGAGTTTTCCGACAAGGATTTGGAAAAAGCCGTTTGCGAGTTTTCTCGCCGTACCCGTAGATTCGGTAAAACAGACGAACAGTTATGAAAACGAGCGGGGCAGGTATGCGTTACCCGCTCGTTTTCAAAGAAATGAGGAAAAATTATGAAAATTCGATTGATTTCGGGATCGTGTTATGTCGCGATTTTGATTTTATTTTATTGTTTGAAAATTTTCGTGCACGATTTTTGTTTCGACGCATTGATTTATGCGTTTGCTTTGATCGGTACGTTTGAAATGCTCCGTGCTATGCAGGGACGCGTGACGAAAGCGCAACGTACAACGGTTTTTGCGTATGCGGCATTGACGATACCGCTTTGTGCGGTTGCGGAAAACTATTACGGCAACGGTCTTGCGGTCGTTTGCGGTATGACGTTGTTGCTGGCGGTCGTTTTGCTGTCCTTGCTTGTGTTCGACCATGACGAAACGAACGTGGAGAATCTCGGCGTCGCATTGCTTTCGGCGGTATATCCGACGTTGTTGTTATGCGTATTGACGTTTGTAAACCATATGGTTAGTCCGCAGAGTTTGGAAAAGTACGGCTTTAATTCGTCGTTGGCGTTGCTGTTTATTTTCGTCGTTTCGCCGTGCGCGGATTCGATTGCGTACGTGTTCGGGTGTACGTTGAAAAAACGTTTTCCGAAAAAAATGGCACCGGCAATCAGCCCGAATAAGACGGTTGTCGGCGGAATCGGAGGTTTGGTCGGCGGTTTGCTCGGCGCGGCGGCGGTGTATTTCATTTACGGTGCAACGGTCGGCACGTATGAAAATATGGCGATTATGCTACCCGTGTATTTGGGAATCGGCTTGCTCGGTGCGGCGGCGACGGAATTCGGGGATTTGGTGGAAAGCTGTATTAAACGCAAAGTCGGCGTAAAGGATATGGGCAAGATAATGCCCGGACACGGCGGCGTACTGGATCGTATCGACGGAACGTTGTTTGCGACGATCGTCACGTATGCGGTATTTGCCGTTATGTTCTGTTTCGTATAAACGGAGAAAAGTATGAAAACGCTTGCATTGATAGGTTCTACGGGTTCGATCGGTCGGCAGGTCTGTTCCGTCGTTCGGCGTTATCCGGATAAGTTCAAAATCGACAGCTTGGTGGCGAATACTTCCGCGGAGCTGTTTTTGCAACAGATAGCGGAATTTTCTCCTCGGTATGCCGCGCTCGCGGACGAAAAAGCCGGTAAAAGCATTGCGGATAAGATTCCCGCAGGCGTAAAATTCGCTTACGGAGAATCCGCCGTGGAAGAAGCCGTGTCATACGGCGACGTGGCTTTTGTTGCGGCGACGGGGTTCGCCGGCTTGAAATACAGCTTGAAAGCCGTGGCGTTGAAAAAAACGATCGCGCTTGCGAATAAGGAAACGCTTGTTTGCGGCGGTGAGTTGGTTATGCGCGAGATTAAGGCGGCAGGTATCGATTTAATGCCTGTGGACAGCGAACATTCCGCGCTTTGGCAAGCTTTGCATTTTAATGCCGATGCGTCTTTTCGCAGGTTGATTATTACGGCAAGCGGCGGACCGTTTTATCGGTACACGGAGGAGCAACTGCGTACGGTTACGCCGGAGAGCGCGTTGAAACACCCGACCTGGCATATGGGCGCGAAAATCACGATAGACAGTGCGACGCTGCTCAACAAAGGGTTCGAAGTAATCGAGGCACATTGGCTTTACGACGCGCCGCTATCGAAAATCCATACCGTGGTACAACCGGAGAGCATCGTGCATTCTTTGGTGGAGTTTGACGACGGCGGAATTTTGGCTCAGCTTAGTTATCCGACGATGGAATTGCCTATTCAGCTTGCTTTGACTTATCCGGAGCGTTTCGATTGCGGTTTGAAACCGTTGGATTTGGAGCGGTTGGGGACGATTCGTTTTTTACCGCTTGAACGAAAACGTTTCCCCTGTTACGATTTGGCGTTAAAAACTTTGGAAAAGGGCGATAATTATGCTTGTGCGCTCAACGGTGCCGGGGAAGTGGCGGTCGGTGCTTTTTTGCGGGGCGAGATTCCGTTTCTCGGTATCGCGGACGTCATAGAAAAAGTATTGGAAACGACCGAACGCGTCAAACCTGACTGTTATGCGGCGTTACGGGAAACGGACGCACGCGCGAGGGCACAGGCGCGCGAATATATCAATAGTGGGAGTAGGAAATAACGTGATCCAACAAATATTATCGTTTACAAACGTATTGAAGAACGTCGGTGGCGTGTTACTGGCGGTTGTGATTTTGCTTGTAATGGTTACGATACACGAATTCGGACATTACGTGGCGGGAAAAGCGTTGCACTTTAAGATTAACGAGTTTTCCGTCGGATTCGGACCTGCGATTTTCAAAAAGCGCAGCAAAAAATCGGGGGAATTGTTTGCGCTTCGCATTATACCCTTGGGCGGTTATTGTGCGTTTGACGGCGAGGACGAAATCGACGAGCCGAGTCCCGAAAAATCGGAGAATATCGAGCCGTTTGAAGAAGAGTCGCCAACTCCCGAAAATGTAAACGACGGGGGCAGGGTTGCGGCGAATGAGGAATATCCCGAGCCGCAGGGAGAACGTTTTAACGACCAAAAGCCTTGGAAACGCATTATCGTGCTGATTGCAGGCGCAACAATGAATTATTTGCTTGCGCTTGTTTTAATCGTGACAATGTTTGCGTGTATCGGCAGACCCGTGTATACGGTTATGGAAAAAACGCAGAAGGAGGAAACGACGACTTCCGCCGCGTTCCAAACGGAGGAAAGCTTCTTTTTGCAACCCGGGGATACGATTTTGAAAATCGACGGGCACACCGTGTATATGATTACGGATTATTTGGACGTCCTTGACGGAAAATCCGTCGGAGAGGTTGTGGACGTTTTGGTGTTGCGCGACGGCGAAAAAACGACGGTGAAGATGCCGATTGCCGTCGACGCGGATTTTGTCAATATGTCCGACACGAACACGTTGCTTCGTTCGATGGGTGTATACGGACTTTCGCCGACAATCGTGAAACAGAATTTCTTAGTCGCGATAGGACATTCGTTCGGGTATTCCGTAAAGATCGGCGGTACGGTCTTGCGGTCGCTGGGGGAATTGCTGACGGGAAAACTCGGATTGGAATCGATGGGCGGTCCGATTACTACGATTAAAGTCACCTCGCAGGCGGCGACGAGCGGCATGTTGAGTTTTCTTAATATCGCTTCGTTTATCGGCGTGAATCTCGCCGTGTTTAACCTTTTGCCCGTCCCCGCGCTTGACGGGTGTAAAGTAATTTTCTGCATTATCGAATGGATTCGTAAAAAGCCTATCAATCGCAAAGTGGAGACGATTATTCATTTTGTCGGTATCGTCGCGTTGTTCGGTTTTGCGATTTTGGTGGATTTGTTGCATTTATTTTAAGAAAATTCAAAAAAAGTTCAAAGTGTCAAGTAAAAATGCTTGACACTTTGTTTTTGTTGTGCTATACTGAATGCAGAATATGGGAGGCGAGGAAATGAAAGACGATATCGAATTTCTTCAACTTTGGGATTTGTATTCTCCGCTTTTAACGGACACGCAAAGGGAAATCACCGACCTGTATTTTAATTACGACCTCTCGTTAGGGGAGATTGCGGAACAGAAAGGCGTTTCGCGCCAGAGCGTTTCCGATTGTCTGCATAAGAGTAGGAAACAGTTGGAAACTTACGAAGCGAAGCTGGGCTTTGCCCGTACGATAGAGGAAATGCAGGCGCAAATCGATGCTCTGCAACGGGAAAATAAGCAATAAGAGGACGATATGGCATTATTTGGATCGTTATCGGATAGATTAAATCATATATTTTCCAAACTGACGAAACGCGGAAAATTGACGGAGCTGGAAATTCGTACGGCGATGCGCGAAGTACGCGTGGCGTTGTTGGAGGCGGACGTCAATTTGAAAGTGGCGAAGCAGTTCATTGCGGACGTTTCGGAAAAAGCGGTCGGACAGGAAATTCTTTCTTCGCTCAATCCCGCTCAACAGGTTATTAAAATCGTCAATGAAGAATTGATTGCGTTGATGGGTTCGAAAAACGCGAAGTTGGAAGTTTCTCCCAAGCTGCCTACGGTCATCATGATGTGCGGCTTGCAAGGCGCAGGGAAAACGACGCTTTGCGGAAAGCTTGCGGTGTTGTTGAAAAAGCAAGGGAAACGCCCTTTGCTTGTTGCCGGCGACATTTATCGTCCTGCGGCAATTACGCAGTTGCAGGTCGTAGGGAAAAACGCGCAGGTAGAGGTGTTCGAAAAAGGTACGCAAAGCCCCGTAAAGACGGCGAAACAAGCCATCGAATACGCACGTTCGATGAATTACGACACGGTGATTTTGGATACGGCGGGACGTTTACAGATCGACGATACGCTGATGCAGGAATTGGAGAATATCAAGTCGGAGATAGACGTAACGGAAACATTGCTCGTCGTAGATTCGATGACGGGGCAAGAAGCCGTCAACGTAGCGGAAACGTTCAACGCAAGATTGGACATCACGGGCGTGATTTTGACAAAGCTCGACGGCGATACGCGCGGCGGTGCGTGTTTATCTATTAAAGCAGTTACCGGTAAGCCGATTAAGTTTATCGGCGTCGGCGAGAAATTGACAGATTTGGAACCGTTCTATCCGGATCGTATGGCGTCGAGAATCCTCGGTATGGGCGACGTGTTGTCCTTGATTGAAAAGGCGCAACAGGCGATTACCGAAGAGGACGCCAAGAAAATGCAGAAAAAGATGCTGGCAAATACGTTTACGTTGGACGATTATTTGGAACAGTTTGCGATGATGAAAAAAATGGGCGGCGCTTCGGCGATGTTGTCTATGCTGCCCGGGGCGGGAAAGCTCAAAGTCAACGAGGGCGATATCGACGAAAAACGCATCGAGCGTACCAAGGCGATTATCCTTTCCATGACCCCTGCGGAACGTACGAATCCTTCCGTCATCGAGCACAAGCGAAAGCTCCGTATCGCGGCAGGTTCGGGGACGAGCGTGCAAGAGGTGAACCAGCTCTTAAAACAATACGAGCAGACGAAAATGCTTATGAAACAATTAAAAGGGAATAAGGGCAAAATGCGGCTTCCCTTCTAAAAAAAGCTGAAAACGGCGCAAGCCGAAGAAAATAAGAAAAAATTTTTTAAGATACTTTGGAGGTATTATTATGGTTAAAATGAGACTTTTCAGAATGGGCGACAAGAAGAACCCTATCTATCGTGTGGTAGTTGTTGACGGCAGAAAGGCTGCAACGGGCGAATATATCGATTGCGTCGGTCATTACAGACCTACCTGCGATCCCATCGAACTCGACATCAATGCGGATAAAGCAAAAGATTGGCTTGCAAAAGGCGTTCAGCCCACGGAAACCGTTAAGAACTTGCTTGTAAAAGCTGGCGTTGTGGAAAAGAGTGCGAAACTCAGCCCTTCCAAGACCAAAGGCAAGAAGAGCAACTAAACAAAGACGCGATTACGGTACGGCGCGATACGGTGACGTATCCGCCGTATTTTCGTATACGTTTCCGTCGGAAACGATACACAGAAGGAGAACTATATGTTGGATTTAATCAAATACATCGTCGGACAGTTTGCGGAAGACAAAGAGAACGTGGAATACCTCGTCAACGAGAAGGAACGCGCTATCGAAGTTACCGTAGTGCTTTCTCCGTCGGATATGGGAAAGGTAATCGGCAAGCAGGGTAAGATTGCGAAAGCATTGCGCACGATCGTACGCGCGGCTACGCCTGCAAGCAGCAAGAAATACGTAATCGAAATCCGTGAAAAAGGCGGCGTTGTCGCCGATTCCGATACGGACGCCGAATAAGTAAATCACGAAAAAGAAAGAAAAGAGGCTTTTTAACAGGAAAGCCTTTTTTACCATATTTTGCCGAAACGGAAAGGGCAGGTATGCGTTGAAGTACAGTGGTAAGGAGTTTTTATGGATCGTTTGATTATTGGGGAAGTATTAAAGCCGCAAGGCATTCGCGGAGAATTGAAAGTAAAAACCTTCACCGATTTTCCCGAGGACGTAAAATCGTTCGGGACGGTGTATATAGACGACACTCCGTATAAAATTTTATCTTTCCGCGTGGGTGTGGACGGGGCTGCTTATATCGGGCTCCGCGGCGTTCCCGACCGTAATGCGGCGGAGCTGCTTCGCGGCAAAAAACTGGAAGGGGAGCGAGAGGACGCACCGCCTTTGGAAGAGGGCAGATATTATATCGTGGACGTGCTCGGGCTTGCCTGCGAAACGGAGGACGGGGAATTTCTCGGTACGGTGAAGGATATTCGTAACCTTTCTTCGGATATTTACACGATTGAAAAGGACGGAAAGAATATTCTGTTCCCCGTAGTGAAAAACGTCATTAAGACGATTGATTTGGAAAATAAGAAAGTCGTGATCGATAAGTCGGTTTTCGACGAAATTGCCGTATATTAAAAAAGTTCCCATAGGCGAACCTATGGGAACGAGACGGTTATTTTCGTGCTTTGCGGACGGCTTTCAGGAAAGAAGGCGAGGAAAGTACGAGTACTGCGGCAACCACGACGAGAGCCGCGTCTATAAACACGTAGGCATTGTATCCTAAGCTGTACAGCCAGACGTTTTGTCCCTCGGCGTTTACCGAAAAGGCGAATACGCCCGATAAAACGTGGCAGAGAAAGCGTACCGAACCGGCGACGCTCGCCCCGAGTGCGAATTGCGCTTGCGGGGCTTTTCGAAGCCCTTGTACGTTTCGGAATAAGCCTGCCAAACCGACGGCGGAAAACGCTATGGGATAATCGAGCAGAAACTGTGCCGGGTGAATAAGCCACGGATCTTGCAATGCCTGTAACAGTCCGTATGCGAAACCGACGAAAACGCCCTTTTTCGCACCGAAAACGTAGGCGTACAGCATCAAGGGCAGCAAGCTGACCAAGGTAACCGCACCGCCGCTCGGCATATCCCACAGCTTGATATAGGACAGCGCGTAACTCATGGAAGCGCATACGCCGGCATAAGCGATCGCGCGCGAGTCTAAACGGAATTTTTGTTTATCGAACAGGCTCAGGGCGAAAATCAGAAACGCGCTACACGCCGCCAAGGCATATAAAGCCGTCTGTTTTACCGTTGCCGTGTCGGAGTTGTAGTACCCGTCGTCGGCGATTTTTTTATCGTAGTAGACGGCGAGGCATACGAGCGTAACGCCGAGGGCGAGCACACATACGATCGTTTCGACGATAGCGACCGTTTTTTTGCGGTCGGGGGCGAAACGGGAGATTGCGGCATACAGAGCAAGCGCGAGGAAACAAACGCAGCACAGCGTAAGCATGGGCAAAAGGATATACGTCGTTAACAGGCGTTTGTCCAGCCAATTTTCCGTCGCATAGGAATCGCTGTAATGCTTTGCGAGGTCCAAGGCGAAGAAAAGGACGCCTAAAAGCAGTAGGTAACCAGCTCCGCAAAACAGGGAAATTGTGACGTATTTACGAAAAACGTTACGTTTTCGAAAAAATACGACAACGCCGACGAGTAGGGCGGCAACGAGCAGTACGATCGTCGTCGGTTTTGCGACGAGCTCGAACTTTTCAACGGCGTAAACCGTTGAAAGCAAGGAATAGGGAAACATAAAACCTCCTTGTGTATCACGCCGCAAAAAAACCACGATTCCAAACGGAAACGTGGGTGAAAAGCGTTGAAAAGCGAACCTAAAAACGGTTTGCTTAAAAAACAACGAATATCGATCTCTCGCTCAGGGATTACCCTGCCGATTC
>CAZEVL010000047.1:0-11918 GCA_964515795.1 uncultured Clostridia bacterium
CAAGACTTAACGTCGGTGATTTCGCTCGTCAAAGAATTTTGCAAAGCGGTGATTTTTCCTTGCAATTCTTCGTCTTTGGCTTTTAATGCAGTGATTTCGGCATTCAAAGAATCGATTTGATTTTGCAATGAGGTTTTGACGGTTTCAAGTTGTTCTTTCGTTGCGCTGTCGGTCTGCAAAGACGTAATTTTCGCATTGACATCTACAAGTTCAGCTTCAAGTGCGGTAACTCTTGTCGTCAAGCCGTCGATATTGTTTTTCAGCGACGTATCGGTTGCTTTCATTTCTTCGAGCGTTACGTTAATCTTGCCGACAGAGGATTCGAGCGATTCGCTTTTGCTTGTCAAGCCTGCGATTGTCGTATCGATTTGCGTTTTGAACTCGTCCCAGTCACAAGCGGTAAACCCGAACGTTGCAAACGAGCAAAGCAACGACGCCAACAGTACCTTGGTTCTTGTTTTCTTCATACAAAGACTCCTTAAAGTTTTTTTACGGAGCGGCTCGTCAGAGCCGCTCCTGCTTTTGCGTAGAAAAAGCATTTTTCGTTTTATTTTTACCTTAAATCGGCGCAGTGTATAACGCATTATAAACCGCACAAACGGTAGGTTGTAACGATTATATTATAAAATACTTCAAAAAGCAAGTGTTTTAACAAAAAAAGTTGATTTTTTATCTGTTTTTTATCGTTTCAAAAAGACATTACACAAACGAGAGCGGCGTCCGCTCTTTTTGCGGACGCCGCTCTCTTACTGTTCGAAAGGTTCTATCGTGAGCAAAATCAATTCTCTTTTGTTGCAAATACGCGGCGGAAAACGCCGTCCGTCCAAGCCTCTGCCGACCAACAGCCGCTCCTCGTACAGTCCCGACGTATATTTTGGAAACAGTCCCTGCCCCGGCGCATAGACGCCGCGCCCGAAAAAACGCCATTGTCCGCCGTGCGCGTGCCCGGACAGCACCAAATCCACTTTATACGGACGAATAAACGCTTCGTAATATTCCGGGTGATGACAAAGCAAAATCTTAAACCCGTCCTTCTGTGAAAACGTCTGTAAAAAACGTCGATTCAAAAAAATCCGTTCGTTTGCGTAAGCCGTTGCAGAGCTGATACCGCCGATCCGCACGCCGCGGAACGACACGTCCTCGTCGCGAAGCAACGTCACGGGGATACCGCGCAACATCGGAAGCAGATCCCTACCGAAACGATATTCGTGATTGCCGAGCACGCAAAACGTCGGAAACAATGCGGACGTTTGTTTCAAAAAGTCCAAACCTCGCGCGTATGCGGTTTTATCGTGAATGAAATCGCCGCCGACCAAAACGGCGTCCACCGCATTTTCCCGTAACGCAGACAAAACAGGCTCGTTTGCGCAATCGTGCAAGTCGGACACAAAGGCAAACCTCACCCGTTCCGATACTTTCGTCTGGAATATATACGAGGAAATCTCGAATTTCGACATCGTTCCGCTCCTTATCCTTTTCGGTTTACAGCCGCACGTTTACACCCTGTGCGCGCAACGTACGTTTTAAGTCCTGAATTTCTATCTTTCCCGAATGGAACGCCGACGAAGCGAGCCCCGCGTCCACCTCCGGCACTTCTCGAAACAGCGTGCAGAAATCCGCTACGGAAACTCCGCCGCCCGACGCGATGACGGGTACGTCCACCGTCTTACAAGCCGCGGCAAGCAACGGCAAATCGAAACCGTTCCCCATGCGTTCCGCGTCTAAGGAATTGACGACGATCTCTCCTGCGCCAAGCTCCGTCGCCCGACGCAACCACGTCAACGCTTCCAAACCCGTGTTCTCTCTGCCGCCTCTCGTAAATACGCGATACGCGCCGTCCACAGACTTCACGTCCACGGACAAAACCACGCATTGCGCCCCGTATTTTCGTGACGCTTCGTAAATCAAATCGGGGTTCTCGATTGCGCTTGCGTTCACGCAGACTTTATCCGCGCCGCAAGACAACGCACGCTCGAAATCGGCGAGTGCGGAAACGCCGCCGCCGACCGTCAACGGAATAAACACCGAACCCGCCGCCTCGCGCAAAACCTTTGAAAAGAGCGTTCCGCCGTCGTTCGAAACGTTCACGTCGTAAAACACCAACTCGTCTGCGCCGTGCTGCGAATAATACGCCGCAAGTTCCAGCGGCGACGGCACGTTTTTATCTATCTTCCCTTCCTTCACGTACAGGCAAGGGATTATTCGTTTCGTTATCATAAAACCTCTTTCGTTACTCCTCGCAAAACGCACGAAGAATATTCAAGCCGCTTTCGCCGCTTTTTTCGGGATGAAATTGGCAACCCAAAACATTGTCTTTCGCAATAGAAGCGGTTAACCGCTCCCCGTACTCCATCGTAGCGATCACGTTCTCCCGACAATTCGTCGCAAAGTACGAATGCACGAAATACACGTATGCGTCCTCGCCGCAATACTTAAACAAAAAATGCGGCTTCTCGATAAGCAGTTTATTCCAACCGATATGCGGCACTTTCAAGTGTTTGGGGATAAAACCGCGCATGGGAATCACGTCGCCGTGAATCAAACCTAAGCCCTCGTGCATACCGTACTCGAAACTCTTATCCAGCAACAACTGCATACCCAAACATATGCCCATAACGTACTTACCCTTGCGAACCTCCTGCCGAATCACTTCGTCCATCCCCGTTTCCACAAGTTTTTCGGCGGCGTCGGCGTATGCGCCCACACCGGGCAAAACTACCTTTTCCGCATTTCGAATCGTCGCACGATCGGACGTAACGACCACGTCCGCGCCGACGCGTTTGAAAGAAGAATACAGGGAAAACAAATTCCCTACTCCGTAATCTATAATCGCTATCAAAACAAAGCTCCTTCGTAAAAACAACGAACGCCGAAAACGCCTTCTATCGCCGAAAGGTTTTGAAGAATCTTCTCCCCTACCCGTGCATTGGTTTCCAAAATCGTGTACGCCACGTCGCCTTTCGAGCCGTTCGCTAAATTTTCGATATTGATATTTTCCGCCGAAAACGCGGAAGTGATTTGCGTGAGCATATTCGGAATATTTTTATTCATAACGCACACGCGCGGCAACCCCGACCTCGGCAACTCGACCGTGGGAAAATTGACACTGTTGCGGATATTGCCGCAGGTCAAAAATTCGTCCAGTTGCCGTGCCGCCGTCACAGCGCAATGGTCTTCCGATTCCACGGTGGACGCGCCCAAATGCGGAATGGCAATCACCCCGTCCGCACCCACCGTTTCCTCCGTGGGAAAATCGGTGACGTACACGGCGACTTTCTTGTTTGCGATCGCAGCCTTGATATCCGCCGCACACACAAGATCCGCACGTGCCAGATTCAAAATCCGTACGCCGTCTTTCATCTGCGAAAGCGTCTTCTCGCAAATCATATTTTTCGTCTGCGGCGTTGCGGGAACATGCAACGTAATATAGTCACAGCGTTGAAAAATATCCGTATAATCGGCAGCCTGCCGAACCGAAGGCGCAAGATTCCAAGCCGCTTTCGCCGTAATATACGGATCGTAGCCCATGACCTGCATGCCTAACCCGATCGCCGCGTTGGCGACCATACCGCCTATCGCACCGAGTCCTATTACCCCGAGCGTCTTACCTGCCAATTCGTGTCCGACAAAAGCGGATTTTCCGCTTTCCACCTTTTTTGCGACGTCCGTTTCGCCCTGTAACGTTTTTACCCATTCCACACCGCCGAGTACGTCGCGCGACGCCAAAATCAAGGCGGCAATCGCCAACTCCTTCACGGCATTCGCATTCGCGCCCGGCGTATTGAATACGACGATACCCTTTTCCGTGCATTTCTCTACGGGAACGTTGTTTACGCCTGCGCCGCACCGCGCGATCGCACGGAGATTCGGGGAAAAATCCGCCTCGTTCAAGACGGCGGAGCGCACCAATACGGCGTCCTCTTCCGAAACGTCCGCCCCTACCAGGTATTTGTTCTTCAATACGTCCGTGCCGACTTCGGCGATTTTATTCATCAACTTTATTCGCAACATAGTCCGCCTCACGTCTTGGGATTCTTTTTTGCAAATTCTTGCATAAACGCCACCAACGACTCCACGCCCTCGTACGGCATCGCATTGTAAATCGACGCGCGCATACCGCCGACGGAGCGATGTCCTTTCAGATTTTTCAGAGCGTGTTCCGACGCCTCTTGCACGAACTTTTTATCCGATTCCGCATTGCCCGTAAGAAACGTTACGTTCATCATCGAGCGACTCCCCTTCTCCACGGGCGCGGTATAATACGTTTGCCCGTCCAAATAATCGTAAAGCAACTTCGCCTTACGCTCGTTTCTGCGCTTCATCTCCTCCAAGCCGCCGAGGGACAAGATCCATTCGTATACCAATTTTGCGATATAAATGCAATAACACGGCGGCGTGTTGTACATGGAGGAATTGTCCGCCATAACCTTGTAATCGAGCATCGTAGGCGTTTGCTTTCGTGCCCTTCCGATCAAATCCTCTCGCACGATCGCCACGGTCAGCCCTGCCGGTGCCATATTCTTTTGCGCGCCCGCGTATATCATTCCGAATTTCGAAACGTCGAACGGCTCGCTTAAAATACACGAGGACATATCCGCCACCAAAGGAATATCGCCCGTATCGGGAATTTCGGGAAATTTCGTACCGTAAATCGTATTGTTATAGCAAATATGCACGTACGCCGCATCCTTTCTAAAAGACGTTTTATCCGTTTTCGGAATCGACGAAAACCTCACGGACTCGCTCGACGCGGCAACGACAACGTCGCCGTACTTCTGCGCTTCCCGATAAGCTTTTGCGGAAAATTGTCCCGACACCACGTAATCGGCTTTTCCGCCCTCGGGCAATAAATTCAACGGAACCGCCGCAAACTGCGTAGACGCGCCGCCCTGCAAAAACAAGACCTTGTAGTTGTCTGGGATTTGCATCACCTGCCGCAACAACTTCTCCGCGTCGCCGAGAATCTTTTCGTATTCCGGAGAACGATGACTCATTTCCATAACGGACATGCCGCAGTTTTTATAACATACCAGCTCTTCCGCCGCCCTCTGCAACACCTCTAACGGCAACATCGAAGGTCCCGCCGAAAAATTATAAACTCTCTCCATAAGCATTTTCTCCAAAACGAAAAAATCGAATCTAATGCATTCCTTTATCGAAAACATCGATTAAGAATATTGTAGCACAAACGAAACGGAAAGGCAAGGATTTTTTTCGTCCTATGCAAAGTTTCGCTTTTTATCTCGTTTGAGGAGTTTGAAAGACGAATTTTTACAAATCCGTCTTTCCCGTCGTCTATTCTGCTTTTATCATTCTATGCACGACGCATGCGATTCGTTCGCCTGCGTCCGTTCTTCCGCTTCTCGAATGTACGCGCCAACCGCGTTTTCGCGTTTGTCGATCGTATAGGTAGGCACCAACTCTCGCACCCATTCTTTCATGGCGTCCGTTTCCGAATACGCCGCTTCGTATAATTTATCCAAAGTCGTCCAAAGGCTCGCCTCGTCCATGGGTATGGGCTTTGCGATATTGATAAGCCCGTTAGGCGTCTTCTGCAAGCCCTCTTCTTTCATCAAACGCTCCTCGAAAAGCTTTTCGCCGGGACGGAGCCCCGTGCATTTGATTTCGATATCGACGTTCGGCTCTAAGCCCGACAGCTTAATGAGATTGTACGCCAAATCGTAAATACGTACCGGTTCGCCCATATCCAAAACGAAAATCTGTCCGCCTTTCGCATAAGCGCCCGCCTGCAAAACAAGCGAAACCGCCTCGGGAATGGTCATAAAATACCGAATGATATCCTTATGCGTAACCGTAACGGGACCGCCTTCCGCGAGTTGTTTTTTGAACAACGGAATCACCGAACCGTTAGAACCGAGCACGTTTCCGAACCGAACGGCAACGAATTTCGTCTTTTGACTGTGTTTACCGATCGTTTGAATAATCATTTCGCAAATACGCTTGGTCGCGCCCATGATATTCGTGGGGTTGACGGCTTTGTCCGTAGAAATCTGTACAAAAGTCTCTACCCCGAACTCGTCCGCGGCACGCGCTACGTTCAACGTGCCGAACACGTTGTTTTTCACGGCTTCGTTGGGGCTTGTTTCCATTAAAGGCACGTGTTTATGCGCCGCCGCATTGAATACGATCTGCGGACGGAATTTTCTGAACACGTCGCGAACTTTGTTGCGGTCGCGCACGCTTGCGATCAGCGTCAATAACGGCAAATCGGGATGCGATCGTTTCAATTCCTGCTCGATATCGTATGCGTTGTTTTCGTAAATATCGAAAATAATCAAAAGCTTCGGCTCTTTCGAGGCTATCTGACGGCAAAGCTCGCTGCCGATCGATCCGCCGCCGCCCGTAACCATCACGACCTTGCCTCGGATATACCCCATCACTTCGTTCAAATCCACCTGAATTTGCTCTCTGCCGAGCAAATCCTGCACTTCCACGTGACGAAGCTGCGACACGGTAACCTGTCCGTTTGCAAGCTGATAAATGCCGGGCAAAATCTTAATCGGACAGCCGCACTCGCTGCAACGTTTGATGATTTCGCTCCGTCTTTTGTTATCGACAGACGGCATTGCGACGAAAATCTCCTCGATGCCGTACTTTTTCGCCGTTTCATACACCTGTTGCGTCGTGCCTACCACCCGTACGCCGCAAATATTCGTACCGAGCAAATGCACGTTATCGTCCAAAATACAGACGGGTTTGGCGGAGCTCTTTTCGCTGGACACCATGTCCTGAATCAGCTCCACCCCGGCAGCACCGCCGCCGATAATCATCACTCGACGTTTCTTGGAGTTCTCCTTATCGTACACGCGCCGTAACATGCGATACGCTCTTTTCGAAAATCTCATAACGAGCGTCCCGAAGTACAAAAACACGGTAAAAATCAAGGTCACGCTGTAACCGATATGTATCGATCTGCCATACGCCGCCGCAAACACAAGATTTATCCCGCCGATAACCGCCGCGGCAAACGTAATACGGATTCCGTCGAAGATTCCCACAGACGAAAACGCCATCGAATACAACCCCGCAAGCGTATACGCCGCCAAAGTGATTACTACGTTTGCTACAATCCAAAGCCATACCTCGGTCGGCAAAGTCAACGACTGCGTATCCAACCACGTCGTCATCCAATAGGCGGCGATCCCTGCCAACACGACGAGAATCACGTCCGCCAACGCCAGCAAAACGCGTATTCCGATATTATATGCCCTTTTCAAAACAAACCTCCTCTTTGTCCCAAAACTATTTATGTCGTAACGGCATTATTATACCACAAGTTTTCCGTTCTGTCAACTTTCCGATAAAAAATCCCGTTGTAAAAAAACGCTTTCGCGCTTAGTCGCGATTCCAAGAATATATTTTGTAGCTTTGATACAACTCCGCCGCCTTCGCAGGGTCTTGTAACCCCGACACCTGCGTAGAGTTCACACGCCAACCTTCGAGAATTTCCTTCGGAAACGTCAACGATTGTAATTTCGTTCCGTCGAAAGCGCAACTCTCGATACGTTTCACGCCCTTACCCAAGCTCACGTGCGTCAAAGTTTCGCACGATGCAAACGCTTTCGAGCAAATCGTCGTAACGCTGTCCGATAGAATTACTTGCTCGACCGCCGTCCCGTAAAGCACGTACGGACGTATCTCCGTCACACCGTTCGGCGTCGTTACGACTTTTTCCGAACCTTCGTAGCCGAGCAAAAGACTTTCTTTTTCATTCGAATATACGGTCCAACCATTCACGTTCCGAAGTTTGCTCGTTTCCGTAGGGTCCGTATAAATATATCGCACATAATTTTTCAACAAACCGCAATCTTCCTTCGAGAGATTCGACAAGATACAAGCTTCCACCAAATTGCAACAA
This sequence comes from uncultured Clostridia bacterium, assembly GCA_964515795.1. Classification (GTDB taxonomy): domain Bacteria; phylum Bacillota; class Clostridia; order Christensenellales; family Borkfalkiaceae; genus Scatosoma. The sequence continues at coordinate 7,880 of CAZEVL010000047.1, forward strand.
GCGGAAAAGACGTACTCGCCGACCTCCTCCACGTTTCTGCCGATCGTCACACTGTAAAGCGTATAAATACCTTGGAATGCGGTGTTTGAAATTTCTCGCACTTCTTTGCCGTTATACGTATCGGGAATCACGATTTTTCGAATATTCAACCGCTTAGACTCTTCCGAAAGTCCCGTACAAATATAATATTCTTCGGTTTTGTCAAGCTTATACTCCAAAGAATACGCGATCTCGAACCCGCCGCCTTGATTTTCGTTTTCCTCTTCGTCGGCTCTTTTCTCGTCGCTCGCCTCGAAATATTCGTCGCCGTCTTCTTCGGGGCTTTCTTCCACGTCGTTACCGCTATCTTCCTCGGAACTTTCCACAACGCTTTCACTTCTTTCGTCCTCGAAGCTTTCCACAACGCTTTCGCTACTTTCTTCTTCGGAGCTTTCCGCATCGCTTTCGCTACTTTCTTCCTCGAAGCTTTCCGCATCGCTTACGCTGCTTTCTTCTTCGAAACTTTCTACAACGCTTTCGCTGCTTTCTTCTTCGGAACTTTCTACACTGCTTTCACCGCTTTCTTCTTCGAAACTTTCTACACTGCTTTCACTACTTTCTTCTTCGGAGCCTTCTACACTGCTTTCATCGTTCGCCTTGTCGGAAGCCTCCATTTTCAACGAGCTTTCCGTTCCCGACAGAACGGAAGAAGATCCGCTCGACGAAAACGACGAGTTTTGCGTTATGCTTTCGGACGAATACACGGAATTGCCTTCGGACGGCTCTTCTCTATGCGAAAAAAGCGGAACGAGAATCAACACTTCCGCCACGATAAACACCGCCGCGAGCGTAACCCAGCGCAAAAAAGTAATTTCCTTATAAGCCTTGCCTATCCTCGACAACAATTTTTTTAAGTATTTCATTGGTAATCCCCCCCTGTTTACTTATTGTAACATATCCGCAACAATCGGTCAATAGATATTAAAAAAATTATTCACGAATTTACATATTTTTTTAACGTATCGAACAAACAGTCGATATTTTCCTCAAAAAACGAGCTTTTAGATCGTACTTTTTTTCATGCGAAGACTCCCCCCCCGTAAAATCGTCGCGGCGAGGGTCAAATCCCTCGCCGCGACTCCCTCTTATCCCTTTTCTCTTTTTCCCTTCATCCTTTTAGCGAAATATTATAAAATCCTGTCTTTGGGTTCATTTATACACAAAAAGCAGGTATTCGAACCGCATTCATTTTCTCTTTGGCGTTAATTTTTATACAAACGCTCATACATTGACGATTGTTTTAAGTACATTGCATTTGCCGAACTGTCGGTAACGTCCATATAAGTGCCGTTTTGTTTATTTTCCCAATCCGTATAATCCTTCGTGGTATACCAAGTAGTCGTATCTGTGAATGTTACGCTCGTCAAATCGTAACACTGTTCAAACGCACGGTTACCGATATTCGTTACTCCGTTACCGATTGTTACACTTGTCAAACCTTTACAACCGAGGAACGCCCCCGAACCGATATGCGTCACACTGTCGGGGATTGCCACACTTGTCAAACCGCTACTTTCGAACGCGTACTCCCCGATACTCGTTACCTTGTCCGGTATTTCAATACTCGTCAAACTACTGCATTCACTGAATGCCCATATGCCGATACTCGTCACACCTTCGGGAATTGTTATACTTGTCAAACTACTACAGCCAGAGAATGTACTCGCGCCGATACTTGTCACATTTTCAGGAATATTAATACTTATCAAGCTGCTGCAGCCATTGAATGCCCCTTCGCCGATACTTGTCACGCCTTCGGGAATATTAATACTTGCCAAGCTGCTGCAGCCCGCGAATGCCGCATAACCGATACTCGTCACGCCTTCGGGGATTGTTATACTCGGCAAGCTACTGCAATACTCAAATACCCCACCATCGATACTTGTCATATTGTCAGGAATATTAATACTTATCAAGTTGCTGCAGGACTGGAATGCATACTCGCCGATACTCGTCACGCCTTCGCCAATCGACACGCTCTTCAAGCTGCTACAATCATTGAACGCAAACCAAGCGATACTCGTCACACTGTCGGGGATTATTATACTTATCAAACTGCTACACCCTTGGAAAGTACTCGATTCAATTGCTTTCAAATTTTTGCTTAACACAACGGTCGCAATCTTTTTACAGCCGCAAAAAGCACTATTACCTACTTCGATTGTATTATCGGGGAGTTTAATACTTGTTAAAGCGGTACAATTACAAAACGCCTGAATGCCGATACTTGTTACACCATCAGGGATAACGATGCCGTCCAAACTGCTACATTTTTTGAAAGTGTAATTTTCAATTTTTTTCAAATTTTTGCTCAACGTAACCGTTGCCAAATTGATACAATTTTCGAACGCAGAAGAACCGATATCCGTTACGCTGTCGGGGATTTTTATGGTTGTTAAGGCATTACATTGACAAAAAGCCGAATAACCGATAGTCTTCAAACCGTCGGGAAAGGTAACGTTTGTCAATTTATAACAGTTATAGAATGCCGAACTGCCGATAGTGGCGAGTTTGTTGCCTAAATCGATGTTTTCCAAATTGTAACAATTATAGAACGCGTTATTGCCGATACTCGTCACGCCTTTGCCGAGGGTGAAGTTCGCCAAAGCATAGCAATTATGGAAGGCGTAATCGCCGATTGTCGAAATATTCGTGCCGAGGTCGACGTCCGTCAGATTGTCGCAATTACGGAACGCGCCTGTATTAAGCGAGGTATAGGAATTGCCTGCCTTGATGCTCGTCAACGCGTCTTTATCGTCAAAGGCGTATTGTCCGATCATCGTTACGGCGACGCCTTTATAGGCGTCGGGCAGGGTAAGCGTCGCGTCCGTGCCGTAATATCCGTCGATTCGATAAGTTCCGTTTTGCAAGGAGAGGGTATAGGGCAACGTAGTGACGTCGATACGGATACCGCTCGGTTCTATGTTATACAACTTGTAGCCGTCCAAATCGCACAAAGTAGCGTACAGGGTTTGAATGCCGATTTGTTTTTCCGCGAAATAATCGACGTTCCAAGTGACGTCTAAGGAGATTGTTTCGCCTTCGTACACGAAAGAAACACTGTCGGGTAAGCCGATTTCGCTCACCGTGCCGTCGTAGTCGATTTCCGCAGAGAGCGTTACGCACGTACCGCGGTCGTTATCGTCCTTGTAGATAGGGTGATATTCGTTGTCTTTATCGCCGACGATGAAATCGAAATCTTCGTCGGGGCTGACGATATTGCCGTCTTTGTCTTCCCAATGGGAGAAGTGATGACCGTGCGGCGGTTCGTTCGGGCGGATATGACAATGGTCGCCGGGTTTGTATCTGCCGCAATCGAATCCGTCGTCGTGGTAACCGTCGCGGACCTCGATTTTATAGTAGGTGTCGTTGGCAAGACGATCCGTTTCGTAACGGAAGTTGTTTTGCGCCGCGCCGCCGTAATCGAGCATACTGTCGTACAGTTTCGTCTGCTCTTCCGTCAAGCCGCCGCGTTCACGCTGGGTATAGACGTATTCGAGGACGCTGAATTTCATGACGTCGCTGTAACAATACTTGCCGTTGATTTTCGCATAAGCACGGGAATAAATATCCGTCGTCATCTTTTTGGCGGCTAAGCCGTCGGAATAGAAAATCTGGCAAGGCGTACCGCGGACGTTTTGTATGCCGCGACTTTCCGCAACGTATTCCGCCGTATCTACAACGTATTCGTCTTGCAAACTCGTCCAAAACAGCATTTGAACTTTATTTTCCGACCAATCGAATCCGTCGTGCGAAACCGCATACAGCATGTAAATCGATTCCGAATACGCAACGTTGTTCGATTCGATCGAAAGCACGGCGTCGGTCGCCGTTTCTTCGGCGGCGGCTGTTTCGCTTTTCGTAAATGCGCCGATTCCGAACGCGCCGCAAAGCGTCATAACCGTTGCCGAAAGAAAAACAAGAAATTTGTTTTTTCTAATGGGGTTTATCGGATTTAGGCTTTTCCGTAAAGGTTTTTAACCCCATTCAAACCGACGCT
>CAZEVL010000048.1:0-11813 GCA_964515795.1 uncultured Clostridia bacterium
TACACACGATTTCCAATCGTGCTCCTTAAACCACTCAGACATCTCTGCATATTTTTTAGCGTGCCTCAAACACGCTTAATTATATTACTATATTTCGGCAAAAAAATCAAGCGTTTTCGTCGTATTTTTTGAAATTCCTCAAAAAAATATTTTTTATTCCCGTCCCCGTCTTTCTTTTTCGTTTTTTCTCCTCGAAAACGAAAAACCGACCATCGTCAAAAAACGGTCGGTTCTGTTTTTCATCGCAAACATGCCCTATGTTTATAAATAAAATCACTGCACCTGCCCGGCTTTGCGCGCATCGCTCTGCGAACCGGTCGGGTTCAAAATACTGTACCCCACGTTGACAAGGTGATCGGCAACACGTTCCAACCCGGCAACCATCGAAGTGAAATACGGACTAAGTTCCACTTTGCAATTCCCTTCCGCAAGCCGTGTATAATGGCTCGCCGAGAGCACGCGTTTCATTTCGTCCACTTCGTTTTCAAGTGCCGTCAGCTCGCTCAAATGCGCTTTGTCGCGGTTATCGAAAATTTCAGCAGCGATATCGAACATACGCATAACCGTCGTCTGCATCTTTCGAATATCCGCCTGCGCGTTTTCCGAAAAGCACAAACCTTTCTCTTGCATTTGCACGCCGATCTCCCCGAAGTTCTCCGCGTGGTCGCCGATTCTCTCCAAGTCGTTCAGCACGTGGAAATATGCACCGATCGCCTTTTCGTCGCCTGCGTCCACCAACGGTGAAAGCTTGATAAGATACTTTGTCAGCGCCTTATTCGTGAAGTCGATAATCGACTCGTTTTTGATAATTTCCGGCATTGCGCCTTCTGCGCCTGCCGCTATCGCCGCAAACGCTTTACGCAAGTTTTCTCGCGTGACGGACGCCATATATTCCATTTCTTTCTTAACCTGCATAATGGCGACGGGCGGCGTCGTCAATAACAAGTTGTCCACATATTTGAGTTGCAATCCTCCGTCCTCAACCTCTTTCTTTTCGTGAATGACAGCCGTCGCAAACGCAACGAGTTGCTTCACAAACGGCAACAGAATCAAGGTCGTCGTCACGTTAAAGATAACGTGGAACCAAGCGAGTTGCATTTGCGCTCCGCCCGGTAATTTCTGCAAAAACGCAACCGTAAAATCTCTGAATATCCAAATCAACGCCGTAAAAATAATCGAACCGACGACATTGAACGTCAAGTGAATAAGCGCAGTTCGCTTTGCGTTCGTACCCGAACCGACGCACGCCAAAATTGCCGTTATACAGGTACCGATATTCGAACCGAGCACCAAGAACAACGCACTGTCCAATTCAAGCGCGCCCGAACCGACCATCATAATGAATACGCCCGTCGCCGCCGAAGAACTTTGAATCGCCGCAGTGAACAACATACCGCAAAGCACCAGCAACAAAGGGAAATCGATGACGGCAAACACGGAAATAAAGAAATCTCTGATTTCCTGCGCTTTCAGCGCGTCGGTCATCAAACTCAAACCGACGAAAATCATACCGAAGCCGCACAAAATACCGCCGATTCGTTTTATTTTATTCGACTTGAAAAACGTCATCATCACGCCGATAAACGCGAACGTCGCCGCGAATTCCGAAATCGGCAAAGACTGCAACGACACCAGAACACCCGTGATTGTCGTACCGATGTTCGCACCCATAATAATAGGGGTCGCCTGCGTCAGCGTCATTACCCCCGCATTTACGAAACCGATCGCCATGACACTGGTCGCCGCGGAACTTTGAATAATTGCCGTTACGCACGCCCCTACCCCGACACCGGCAAAACGATTGTTGCTGATTTTTCCGAGCAACCGTTTCAATCCGCTACCGGCACTTTTTTCCAAGCCGTCGCTTAGCATATTCATACCGGCGATAAACACGCCGCAGCCTGCCAGCAACAATAGAATGGCTGTCAACATACTTTTTCTCCTGTTTCTTAAGTATATGCAAATTTATAATTTTGTATCGTGCTTTTTCGCCGACGCCGACGATTTGTTTCAATCGAAACGCCGCCTTTCTCGCCAAGCCCGTCACGCAACCAAAATCTTCCTCATTATTATATCGCATTCTCTTATGCTTTGTCAACGATATAACGAGAAAAAAGTTTTGTCGAGCCAACACTCGCCCGCTATGCGTTTTCGAAAAAAAGATCCCGATAAACATGTGCGATTGCGCAACTGCGCATACGTGCGAACGTTTCGTAAAACGAAATAACTTCATTAAAAACAGAAAAGCCTCTCCGATTTTCTTTCGAAGAGGCTTTTCGCACGTGTCCGCTTGTTGTTTTATACTAAATATTGCATTATTTTATTAAAATTCATTTCTTTTGTTTTTTTGGTAATCGTAAACCAATCGACAATCGTCAATATACCGCATACGCCTCCCGTCAAAAGCTTCAAAACTCCCATGCCCGTATCACCGAGCATAAATCTATCCACCCCCAACTGACCGAGGAAAATCGAAATTAACAACAACGTCGTCGGTTTTTTCAGTTCGACCGAAAGCAAACCGCTATATTTGCGTTCATCTGCCTCCAACAAACGTTCCCGAAGCAGCAGCGCATGCTCCGCCTGAAAATAGTCGCTATGCGACATCATGTACATATCTACCTTTTGTGCGTCCATAAATTCCTCCATAATTTCATCTCTTTTTTCAAATCGTCGACTTACAGCCACATGCGGACAATATATGACAAAAAGATTATCGAGCCCGACAAGAAAAAGAAATAATTTTTTACTTTTCGATTCTTAAATATATCTTCGGCAAACGGGAACAGAAAAAACACCGAAGTTATCGGTATAAAGCACGGATTATAAGAAAAAGCATGCCGTATATCCCCGTTAAAAATACTAACCCAAGCACGTGTAACGCCGCAACACGGACAAGGCACGCCGAAAAGACGATAAATCGGGCAACCCAACACGATTCCGACCCCCAATACCGTAACCGTGACGAACAATCGCCTACATATCTCCTTCATTCGCTATCCCCCGTTCCGTTGCTTTATAGGTCTTTTGACCTATGTCAAGACTTTTGACCTTGAAACTTATATAATTTTTTTATGCCTTATATAGAAATTATCAAACAACTTATGGTGGAACAAAATCTCAGTCAGCAAAAACTGGCGGACGCATTGGGCGTAAACCAAACAACGGTAAGTCAATGGCTGCTCGGTAAGAAAAAACCGGGATATGACAGCATAATGCTCCTATACAAAACATTCGACGTCGAACCGAATCTTTTGTTCGGCGTGGGATATTGACCGTCCGCAACCGCCGATTTTAGTTCATACAACAGAATATGCGTGTATGCGTTGAGTAAAACGAAGCACACCGTGTACGCATCGAATACGCAATACCCGTGTATGCGTTTACAAACTTGTCAAGCACGGCAGCCGCGTCGTTTTTTCAAAAAGCCTGCCGTTTCAAATCCTTGACAAAACGCGACGAAAAGCGTATAATACTCGTAATAAGACGTTGCTTTTTCCGCAACGCAACGATTTCACGCAAGGAGAAAACCGCTATGAAGCTCGTGTCCGATTACTTCGGCTGTATGGTATTCGACGACAAGGTCATGCAGGAACGCTTATCCCCCGAAACCTATCGCTTACTGAAACGCACTTCGCAAGACGGCAGAAGCCTGAATTTATCTATGGCCAACGAAGTTGCCGCCGCCATGAAAGATTGGGCGATTTCTTTGGGAGCGACCCACTACACGCATTGGTTTCAGCCCATGACGGGCATCACCGCCGAAAAGCACGACAGTTTTATCTCCCCGGGCGAGGACGGAAGAATCCTCATGGAATTTTCGGGCAAGGAACTTATCAAAGGCGAAACGGACGCCTCCTCCTTCCCGTCGGGCGGACTTCGAGCGACGTTCGAGGCACGCGGCTATACCGCGTGGGACGCCACTTCCTATGCGTTCATCAAAGACGGCGTCCTGTGCATTCCCACGGCATTCTGTTCCTACGGCGGCGACGCACTCGATAAAAAAACGCCTTTGCTCCGTTCGATGGAAGCACTCAACCGCCAAGCGATGCGCGTGTTGAAACTTTTCGGGAACGAGGACGTCACGTCCGTAAAAACGACGGTCGGTCCGGAACAGGAATACTTCCTTATCGACAAGGAAATGTTCAAAAAGCGCAAAGATCTCGTCTACACGGGACGCACTCTGTTCGGCGCGAAACCGCCCAAAAACCAAGAACTCGAAGGGCATTATTACGGCGTCATAAAACCGCGCGTACAGGCTTTTATGAACGATTTGAACGAGGAGCTTTGGAAACTCGGCGTACTCGCAAAAACCGAGCATAACGAAGCTGCCCCCGCGCAACACGAACTTGCCCCCATCTTCGCCACGACGAACATTGCCGCCGACCACAACCAATTAACCATGGAAATCATGCAAAAGGTCGCAAAAAAGCACGACATGGTTTGCCTGCTCCACGAAAAGCCGTTTGCCGGCGTCAACGGAAGCGGTAAGCACAACAATTGGTCCATCAGTACCAACACGGGCGTCAACCTGTTAGAACCCGGCGACACACCTGCAAAAAACGCACAATTCCTTTTATTCCTCTGCGCCGTCGTCAAAGCCGTGGACGATTATCAGGATTTACTCCGCATTTCCGTTGCGTCCGCAGGAAACGACCACCGTTTGGGCGCACACGAAGCACCGCCTGCCGTCGTATCGATTTTCTTGGGCACGGAATTGACGGAAATTTTGGAAGCCATCGAAAAGGACGTACCGTACGACCCCAAAGAAAAGGAATTGCTTCGCGTCGGCGTACACACGTTGCCGAAATTCCCCAAAGACACGACGGACAGAAATCGTACTTCACCCTTCGCTTTCACCGGAAACAAGTTCGAATTCCGTATGTTAGGCTCGTCGGCGTCGGTTTCCGACCCGAATACCATTTTGAATACGGCAGTCGCCGAGAGTTTGAGCCGATTCGCCGACGAATTGGAAAAAGCACAAAATTTCGAAACAGCCCTGCACGAACTAATCAAACGAGTCGTCACCGCACACAAAAGGATTATTTTCAACGGAAACGGCTATGACGAAAAATGGCTTGCCGAAGCGGAAAAACGCGGACTTTTACATTACAAGACTACTCCCGACGCTCTTCCGCATTTCGTGGACGAAAAGAACGTTAAACTATTCACCGCGCACAAGGTCTATACCGAGCGCGAAATGCGTTCCCGTTTGGAAATTTTGTTGCGGAGCTATTGCAACCTCATCAACATCGAAGCTAAAACGATGATCGACATGGCTAACAAGGAAATTTTACCCGCCGTCAGCAAATACACTCGTTTGCTTTCGGACACGATTCTATCCAAAAAAAGCGTTTCCGACACACTCGATTGCTCTTACGAAACGGAAACTCTGTCGGAAATATGCACGTTGTTGAACGAAGCGCATACACAGACTAAAGCATTGCAAACCGCTTTAAGCGACACACAAAAACAAAGCAGCGCGGAGAAACGCTCCGTCTGCTATAAGGACGAAGTTCTGCCCGTCATGGACAAGCTCCGTACGGCTGCCGACAAGCTGGAAACGTTGGTTTCCGAAGATTATTGGCCCATGCCTACCTACGGAGATTTGCTTTTCGGCATATAAGGAGATAATAACATGTTTCAAGTAGAAAAAACGACGAAAGCACTCATACAATGGATTCGCGATTGGTTTGACGAAAACGGCAAAGATTGTAACGCCGTCATCGGTATTTCCGGCGGAAAAGATTCCAGCGTCGTTGCGGCTTTATGTGCGGAAGCACTCGGGAAAGACCGCGTCATCGGCGTGCTGTTACCCGACGGGGAGCAACCCGACATCGACTGTTCCAAACAGCTCGTCGCACACCTGGGCATCCCCTATCACATTTGCAACATCAAAAAGGCCGTAGACGGCGTATTACAATCCCTGACGGAAAGCGGCGTGGAAATCAGTCGACAGACGCGCGTCAATCTACCGCCTCGAATCCGCATGTCAACCCTGTACGCGCTGTCGCAATCCTACAACGGACGCGTTGCCAACACCTGCAACCTTTCAGAGGACTACGTCGGATACTCCACCCGATACGGCGATGCGGCAGGCGATTTCTCGCCGCTCGGTCGTTTGACCGTCCGAGAAGTCAAAGAAATCGGCAAATATTTAGGCTTGCCGAGCAACCTCGTGGAAAAAGTCCCCTCCGACGGACTGACCGATCGCACGGACGAAGACAATCTCGGATTCACTTACGCCACGCTCGATCGATACATTCGGACGGGCGTATGCGAGGACGCGACAACCAAAGCGCGCATAGACAGGCTCCACGTATTAAACGAATTCAAATTAAAGCCCGTTCCGTGTTTCGAATATCAGCCCGAATAACACATATTTCAACGCGCACCTGCCCTGCACGCATCAAAAAATAAGCATATCGTGTACAAAACGAGGCAAACCAACGGTTTGCCTCGTTTTGTAATGAACAGCCGCCTCGCGCAGAGCAAGACGGCTGTTTGTTTTTTATTCTTCGACGATAATTTTTGCAATTCTCACGACGTAATGCGCGCCGTAACGAAAACAACTGGTATGTACGGACAACGTTCCGTCCTGCGCCTCACAACTGATCGGCGTAGTTTTATCGCTTATCCATTCGATGGATTTCACTTTCTTATCGAATGCGAATACGTCCGAATAATTCGCCTCCGTCGCCGATTGCACGTTCAAATCCGCCGACATCGGCAAATCGTAACAGAACAAATAATACGTATTTCCGTTTTTCAACACGAAATCGCGAGGCTTATTTTCAATTTCTTTCACTTCGCAGGGACGAGGCAGATACAATGCTTCTCGATTGACTTCCACCCATTCCCCGAGCGTTTCCAACAACGCCTTATCCAACGGGCGCAAATGCCCGTTCGGCATAGGTCCGACGTTCAGAAGCATATTCGCACCGTATCGTCTGCAATCGCACAGCTCTTCTATCAACGTCGCAAGCGATTTATAACAGTAATCCTCGCGCGTGAACCCCCAATGCTGATTGAGCGTTTCGCACATTTCGCTCGCCACGTATTTCGGTGCTCCTTCCATATTAATCGCACCGGGTTTTCCTCTTTCAAACGTCACGGAATCCAATTCGATATGTCCGAGCTCCCCGCGCGCGCTAAGCCCCGTATTATTAATAATCATCGCTTCCAGCTGGTACTTACGAATGGTCGCATACAAGGCGTCCTCTTCCCAATCGTCATCGGGTTTTGCCCACATGCCGTCAAACCAAAGTCCGCCGATCTTGCCGTAGTTTTTACACAAAATTTCCACACTCTTGCGCAAATAGACAAGATATTCCTTAAAATTCTCCTCATAACTCTTTTCATACCAATCGAGAAGGGTATGATAAAAGAAAGGAATAATCCCCTCCGCGTTGCACGCGTCCACAAATTCCCGAACGAGATCCCGACCGCATTTGGAATGCAACGAATCGAACTCGTTCAATCCGCAAGTATCGAAAAGCGAAAAGCCCTCATGATGACGAGTCGTCAACGTAATATACTTACAACCGGCTTTTTTTGCGGTCTTCACCAGCTCCGTCGCCCAGTCCTCCGCCACGTCGAAATCCTTATACACCGAAAAATACTCCTCGTCGGTCACTCTTCCCGACGTTCTTATCCATTCCCCGTGTTCGAACATAGTATACAAGCCGAAATGCACGAACATCCCGAACCCGAGTTTCTCAAAGTCTTTAATATACTGTTTTACGATCATATTTTTTACTCCCCGAAGAGTTTTTACTCTTCTATAAATATTGTATAATAACGCCGTAAAAAAGTCAATCGAATGCGCATGTTTTTTTATCGTTGGTTCACCAAACATATGCGACTGTTTTTAGAAAATTTCCGCAAAAACGTTGACATCCTCCACCCAAAGTGCTAAAATAGAATTGCGACATAACTGAATATTTTTTTGTAAGTTATACCTTGGTAGAGGTGTATCTTTTTCGCGTTACAAAAAAGTCTTACAAAAAAAACTTTATAGTAATCAGTTGTGTCGCAGCAAAGCGAAAAAAACATTTTTACAGAGTGTCGTTTCGTTTTGCGGAGCGGCACTTTTTTTGTACAGAATCACGCAACTGCGTGACTCAATAAAATTTAGGAGGTTTTGGATATGAACAAAACAAAACAGCTCCTTTTAGGGGCATTGGCTATGCTTTCACTCGCACTCGCCACGACGGCATGTAACACGGAGAATTTCCCCTCGTCTTCGAACCTAACCGCTTCAACGGAAAGCGTATCCTCGGCAAGCCCTTCAAAAGAGAGCCGTTTCACCGAAGAAAGCTCTTCTGCGCTTGGAACAGAACTTTCTTCATCACGCGAAGAAAGTTCTTCAACGAAAGAAAGTTCTTCAAAGAAAGAAAGTTCTTCAACGGAAGAAAATTCTTCAACGGAAGAAAATTCGTCTTCACACGAGCATTCTTACGAAGAAGAACTCGCCCCTCGTCCCACCTGCACGGAAGCGGGCAAAAAGACATACACGTGCAATTGCGGTCACACGTATACGGAAATACTTCAACCGCTCGACCACGATTGGGTAGATACGAAAGCAGTCGCCGCAACCTGCACGACAACAGGTTGGACCGCATACACGCAATGCTCGAGATGCGAAACATACAAAGACGATTACGCAGGGGAAGAAATTGCGGCGTTTGGACACACGTGGTCAAAAATCTGCACAAGAGGCGAAGAGGAAAACCCCGACTTCGTCGATCCGCAAGGGTTAGAATACAAATTGTCGTGAAATAAGGAATATTATATTCTCACGGGCATCGGCACTTGTGAAGAATATAATATCAATATTCCCGAGAAATACAATTACTTACCCGTAAAAGCAATTGATTCTAATACTTTTGCAAATCAAGACCTTTTAAGCGTCACTATTCCCGATACGATAATTTCTATTGGCGATTACGCATTCAGCAATTGCCCTTATCTGAAAAAAGTCGCACTTGGCAATAGTGTGACGAGTATCGGTGATTCTGCGTTCTATAACTGTAGCAGCTTGACAAGCGTGACGATTGGTAATAGTGTGACAAGTATCGGCGAGAAAGCGTTCTATGGTTGCAACAGTTTGACAAACATAACTATCTCCGACAATGTGACGAGTATCGGTGATTCTGCGTTCTATAACTGTAGCAGTTTGACAAACGTGACGATTGGTAATAGTGTGACAAGTATCCGCGAGAAAGCGTTCTATGGTTGTAACAGTTTGACAGACATAACTATCTCCGACAATGTGACAAGTATCGGTGATTCTGCGTTCTATAACTGTAGCAGTTTGACAAACGTGACAATCGGTAATAGTGTGACAAATATCGGCGAGAAAGCGTTCTATGGTTGTAACAGTTTGACAGACGTATATTATCAAGGCTCGCTTTCCAAATGGTGCAAAATAACATTTAATTCTTCTGCCGCCAACCCGTTGTATTCCGGCGCAAAATTGTATATCGAAGGAACGTTATTGACAGAATTGACAATTCCGGAAGATATTGTCATTCTTAAGAATTATGCATTTTGCCACTACGGCAGCTTAACCTCCGTGACTATTCCCGACACCGTCCTTGTAATAGGCAAACACGTCTTCGCAGATAGCAGTTTGACGAGTATTACAATCGGCAACAACGTTACAGAAATAGGAGAGTATGCATTCTATAGCTGCGACATGAGAAGAGTTACAATCGGCAACAGCGTAACGACTATCGGTAATGGTGCATTTGAGTCCTGTCACTATTTGAAAAGTATTACTTTTAACGGTACAATGGAACAATGGAATACACTCACAAAAAATGTATGTTGGAACACCAACACCTTAAATTTAGGCAACATATTTTGTACTGATGGTACGATAACATTTTCAACGGGAGGATTGAACTCGTGGTGAAGTAAAACAAACCGAACGACTGAGAACGCCACGGGAGCAGAGCAATCCAAAGGCAACGTTCCGTTGAAACATGATTTACGATCTTTCCGTATAAAAAAAACGCACACACTTTCTCGCCCTTCTCTAATAAGGAGGGCAAGAGCGGAGTCGGAGGCAACCGAAATTACTTTCCGTTACATCGTGACAAAATAATAAAACTCAAAAGCCGCGGTAGGAATTATCCTATCCGCGGCTATCGTTTTTATAGCGTTCAAAACCCCACTCGTTTTATTCGTCGTATTTTTTCTTTCGGAGCAACACCGCCGCGCCTAATAACGTCGGCGCAACGACCAACCCACCGATCGAGCCGAAACAATTCGTAACGCCCCCGTGCGCATTCGAATCGTCTTCCGCAACGGAGCTACCCGACGATTCCGCCAAAGACGAATCGCCGGAATTCGCATTTTTCTGCCATTTTGCCATAAGGTTCATATTCGCCGTCACGACGTCCGTCGCAAAATTCCATTCGGTTTCGCCGACAAACCAGCCGAGAAACATCCAAGAGGAATCGGGCGCGGTCGGCGTGGCGGGTTTACGAATTTTTTCGCCTTCTTTATAAGTAACTGCGTTTTCGCCGTCGAACGTCACGACGTAACGAGGAATTTTCGCGTCCTCGTCCACGACGTTGTCGCCGAGGTTTTCTTCCGTCGTTACGTACACGGTTACCGTCTTTATCGTTACGTTCCCCGACGGGTCGCTCGCCGTAATCGTCCACGTATGCGTACCCGACGTCAAAGCTCCTCGCTTATCCAACGCCCCTTTCGACCAAGCCGTCGTCACCTCTACCGAACCGCTGTTATCCGTCGCCGTAACCGAAAGTACGGGGATCGTACCGACCGTAGCGTACATTTCCGTCACCGTCAATTCGATAACGGGGGCTTCCCTATCCGCTTCTCGCACCACCAGCGTCACCGTACGCGTACTCTCGTTCTTATAATAGTCCTGCGCCCGCATCGTCAAAACGTACGTTCCCCGAACGAGTTTCCCGTCCGAACCGAAGGGAGAAGTATCCCACGTATACGTTACGCCCACTTCTCTGGCTTCTCCGACGTCATACGCCGTCACAGTCAAATCCAGCGTTGCACCCTCGTTGGTGTAAATCGTATCTTCGCCGTCATAACGGATCTCGGGAGCAAGCCCGTCGTCCGCCTTGATATTCACCTTGATTTCGTCGATATAGAACGGAATTTTCGCATCGCTTCGCACGCTGAACTCGAATTTATAAAGCTCGCCGTCCGCATCTGCGAGTGCGGAAAAATTGCTCGTTTTCGCGACGGTCACCGTCGTCCACTCCCCTTGCGGCGTAGGCGTACTCCCCGGTTGATAAATCCAAGATTGATTGACCTTAAACGGATAAGCTATACGCGCCTGCGGTCTCGAACCCGTATTTGCGGCATTTTCGGGAATATAAATACGGAACTCCAAACTCTCTATCATCGCAATCGGAATATTTTGCTCGGAGAAATCCAACAATACGCCGCAACTCGCAGACCAAGGTTGTACTTCTAAAACCTGCCCGTTATACCCCGTCGGAACGTCTGCCTCCGCAGCCTCCTCCGCCGTATACGTCAACACCGCAGACGAGCCGTAGCAAACATAGCTCGTATCCTTTGCCGCCGCCGAATAAGCGCACGGAAATTCGCTTACCGTTTCCGCCCTCGCGGCAAGCATATTCTCGGTACCCGTGTATGCGTTGAATGCTAAAAACGAACAAACCGCCGCAACTACAAACCCTACCTTTTTCATTCGTTCACCTCCTCGTATAATATAATTACTTAGTTTTTTTGCAAGGAACTAAGCGAAACCTTTATACAAATAACTTTCGTTATGGTATAATGTGTTTGGTACAGATAGA